>CAZUFQ010000305.1:0-5376 GCA_964618735.1 uncultured Enterobacteriaceae bacterium | reverse complement strand
CTGAAGCCAGTATTCGAGCAGCATGTAATCCTGCTCGGGAAGCCAAGCGTACGGATGCAGGAGGAGGTACAGCCGAGGCGGCATCACTTGTTCGTGTAACGCTCGCTCGATCCACTGCAGTTTGCGTTTGCGGGTTGCCGGCAAGTAGGCCGTCCACTCCGAGAAGTTGACTTCTTGACGCCCCCGCTCCACATCGTGCGCAATCATCCACGAAATCGGCGCAACGCCGCTGTACCAAGGCCACCGCGTTTCGTTGGAGTGGCAGTCATAACAGGACCGTCTGAGCACGGCCTCAATGTCCGGAGGAGCCGTAATATCGCCCGTCACGGAGGGGTTGCTCCCCTGCAGGCTCGTCAGGTGTGCGAGGGGCAGGCTGATCCAAAAGATAAGGACGAGCAGACCGGCCATCCCCAGAACACCGACAAAGAGGAGCTTCCCCCAACGCATCGTACGTATTGCCTATAGCGGCGCGCCGCCTTCTACTGGGCCACGATGCTTCCCTCGGGCACCTCTTGGTGAAAATCATCGTAGAAGTCGTAAGCTCCTGGATTGAGGGATGGGAGGCGCACCGTGATGGTTTGACCGGGTTCGATGACCTTTTCGCGGTGAAGCATAAAGCTCTCGAACTCGATCGTGTCGGCACTCGCATTAGTAACTTTGAGTGAGAGCGGTTGCCCAGCAGGGATCGTTAGTGTCTGCGGCGAGAAATGATGGTTTTCGAAGCGAATCTCCAGCGCACCGTCTTCACCTCTAGCCGTTGCCGCAAGAACGAATACGAACACCGTAGTAAAAGAAACCTTCCGAATTTTGGAACGCTGCACTGACATTCTCCTTATTTTCTAATTGATAATGAATATCATTCTCAATTTATGATGTCAGTGGTATCTAACAGGATCGCAAGAGAGCGTCAAGGGGTCAGGGAAATAAAGACCTCCCGTGATCAAAAAATCGAAATACGTCAAGCATTTGAGAAGAAGAGCGCGTTTTGATCAAGCGCCAACAGAGCAGGAAATCGTCGTCATCCGTCGATAAGTAGAACAAACAATGCAGATGATTGGGAAGGAGAATAATGCCAAGTAGAGAATGGAAACTCACCACGAGTGAACAAGTCACCCGTGGCGCCCAGCACGCCGCCCGCTCGGTCGGTGAAGATACGCTTGCCCCCTTCCTATTTCAGGGTCGTAATTTGCAAGTCTGAGTTTTGCTCTCCGACAGAGACTCGCGCATAGCCGATGTTATAGACTCATTGTCGACCCGATGTGGCGAACGCGTAAGAGATTAATTTTGTTGACCAGAAAATTTATCTGGTTAAGCAGGAATGAACCGGAGGCTGAAACTCTTTCCTTTTTTAGAAAAATCGAGGCGGCTCACGCCGCATTAAGCAGACGGTTTGTAAGTTGCGCTTTTGGGGAATCGCTACCTCTCTGCTTGAACGATTTGTGAGGGAGAAAATTCAAAGCTCTTTGGTCATAAATACGCTATACGGATCTTCAACATAATCCGCAAAAGGTCCGCAGTAGGTAAAGCCCCAATTAGCGTAGAGTTTACGAGCAGGTTCGAAGGCGGCCGCTGAGCCCGTTTCTAAACTTATCCTCCGATAGCAACGCCGCTTGGCTTCATCGAGTATGTGTTGAAGTAGTCGCGTTGCAACACCCTTTCTTAGGTGTGAGGAAGCAGTTCGCATCGATTTTAGCTCTGCATGCTGAGCATCGAGTTCTTTCAGTGCCCCACAGCCAACTAATTCAGCTCCTTCCCATACACTCCAGAATGTAATTTCTGGTTTTCGCAACCCTTCAAGATCTAAGGCATGGATACTTTCAGGCGGAGAATGGAGCGCCATAGCCTGAAGATGCTCCCTCAACAATGCAGCCACTTCAGTCCCAGTTAAATCATCTATTTTAATATCCATAAAAGCCTACATTTTTGCATCAGGGGAGCGGAACGCCTCGCGACAATTGCACTCTATCCCCTTATGGCTATTAGCAGAAACCCATTCCTATCGGTAGAGACAATGGGTTGTTCCGGGAAGCCTGTTGGATTATCAGGGCGAGCCTCCCCGTCGTCGAGACTGTTTTCGACAGTCTTAAGACACCGTGTCCGGTCGGGCAAGATACGAGGCGAAGGCCCGCCGAAAGACGGCAACCGCGTTTTCTTCAAGCGGTTCACCGTGCGCGACAAGCACGCGCTGAAACGGCCAGGCGAGCACGCGCTCAAGAAACGCAGCTGCAGCGGCTTGATCGCCGAGGAGAAATAGCCGAGAGGTGCGGCTTGGACCAAATCCTGCCGGCACGCCATTGAGCCGCCAGGCTGCTCGCTCGAAGCGATGCTTAAACTGGAGCATGTGAAACGCCAGATCCGTAAGAATGAGCGTCGCACTCGGGCGATGGAAGAGCGCCGCCTCTGAAACGCCGCGGACAGGCCCAAGAACAAGGTGCTCAACCACATCGCGCCAGGATGGTGGGGCTGGCTCCGACAGCTCCTGGCCGCGGGGCAACCCGGGGACACGTTCGTGAAGCCCCGGCGCCATCCAAAGCGTCGCTTGCGGATACCGCGCGAGAAACCCAGGCGCGTTCAAGTAGTGAAAGCTGTTGGGAACAAGAACCTCCTCGACAGACCCGAGAGCATCCAAGCTTTCGAGCCCCCCCGCTTCGACCGGCGGCGGTGATACAACCAGGAGTGCTTCGGAGGGCAGGCGAAGTACGGTTGTTCGAGCTGAAAGACCGAGACCACCCGGCATGCGAAAACGACGTTCGAGTGACCAGAGATCTAGAGCGATCTGCGTGGGCGGCGGTGCGAAGCTACTCACTAGCCTGGGCCTCACAAACTGGATCAATCGATCTGAGATCGTACGCTTCGCACTCATTCAGTATTCTCATAGTTCAGCTGGCAACGCTCTCTGAGGAAAGTGCGCCCCACAGAGGAAACAGAGACGAAGACCCCGACACCGGCTTGGTGCTCATGGTTGAGGAACCCCCTGGAGTTGGCTTCTTCCCATACGGGGAGACGCGGGCACGACGTGCGCCATGCTTCGATGACTTCGGAATAGGGACGCGAATCAGAGCCAATCCACTCAAGAAGATTAAGGATCAAGGCTTCGACGATATCAGCCATAGTTTCCTCCTTGTCGGCAATAATCTACCGGCCCTACCAACTGCGGCCAATGGCGTCTACCGGAAGATCCAGTCATCTTGTTGAATGACTTCTTTCACCAGCAAGACATACACCTATTCGTACAAATAGAACCTCTCCCATTCACGGACCCAGTCGCGATTGGCGCGTAAACGCCCTCCTTCATCCATATCTGCACAAACCCAACATCCGTTCGCGATGCTCCTGAAGGCTACCTGCGGCGGACCTCCAATACTCGGGGGAAAGACGACAGTCTTCAGCTCAAATGTTTCCCACTCTTTGATCGAGTCCCGATTGGCGGCCAAAGCGGCTCCATTATTCAACTCTGCGCAGACGAACTTGCCATTATGAGCACTTTTTAGCGCAACCAGATCGTTGCCAAGATCAATCAATTCGAACGTCTCCCAGTCCCGTCTCCACTCGCGATTCGCATAGAGGGCGCCGCCTTGGTCCATCTCGGCGCAGACATAATTGTTATTGTAGACATTCTGAAGACAAATCAGTCTCATGATTTTCTTCCTTTCATGTTCACTCCAAGCCGACCGCGGGCGACGGGAGGCGCGCCACGTTAGGCCGCAACCTGCTCATAGGAGAAATGGGGAATGTCCGCATGCTCACTGGCATGTTCAATCGTTATGCCGCAAATGTTGCCCTCCTGGTCTAAGTCAAGCAATGTGTTTTCATCAAGGTCTTTGCTCTCGGCTACCTCAACCGTACGAAACTCAATGTACAACGTGTCAGTCTCTTGAAAATATTTGATCTTCACAGCGTAAACCTCCGATCAAAGAAGGCGTTGTGGACTGTCTCCCTGTCAGGAAGCAAAATGACCCGCAAATATCTCCCGCCCATCTCTGCAATTGGCGCCCACCGGCGAATCCGGCCATCTTGTTGAACGACCTCTTTCACTGGATGGTCGATGACACGCTGAATCCATTTTTCTTGGATCATAGCGCGATCTGGGCGTTGATACAGATAAGCTGATATTTGAGCGCGACCCACGCCACGCGCACCGCGAGCTTCCCCAACTATGTCTAATCAGCTTCTTCTGAACCGCTCGCGGATGGCAATAGGTGCAGTGGATTAGTCTGCGTCTTTCGAGCAGAGGTCACTGTTGCTATTGCGCCTGGACAATACGAGCAGCTCCATGCTTCTCCTCACTGGTCCATCTAGCGAAACTGGGCAGCTCGGGCTATCTTCTCAGGTAATGCCTCGCCAATCTCGGCTTGAATAAAAGGTTTGATCTCTTCCGCGCCGGTCAAGCATAACCACAGTGGCCCGCCTTCTGGCTCGACCTTCACGCTGAACCCAAAGAAAGGACAGCATAACTTTTCCCGCATGATAAACTCAGCGGTCTGCGGCAGCATGGTCGCCTCGTTGGGCAAACGAAACGCGTACCCATTGGGCAGTTCGTGAATCTCTTCTACAGTTCGGAAGACAGCAACGGTGGTCGCAATGTGTTGCTTGCGCTGCGTCGGTTCAATGGCGCCCATGTCACAGCGGAACGGTGACCTCATTTCAGGGGTTGCGGTGATTGTCATGTTTCTGGGTTCCCTCTAAGCTGTAAAAAAAGCTGCTGGGATTCGACGTTGTCTCATCCCAGCCTACGGGCTTGGCGAGGCGGTATTGCCACATTACCGCTGCCATAAACAGGATCATCAGCACGCAGCCTACCGTTTGCAGCCATCTCTTCTTCGCCCAACACAGCACTAACATTGCCGCGCCGAACAGAACGCCGTTCATGCTTCCAGCAATTAGGCGCAGGTTCTGGCTATGGTACTGATCTGCTTCTCCGGCCTGGTATTCTAGAAAAGTCAGAACACCGATTTATGCATGCATGACCATGACCACTACCATGCCAATAGTCGCAGGTATGATTATACCCTTATAAAATCGGGGCCTGACCTGCGTTGAGTATTCGTTGTTCTCCATATGGAAACGGATTATGATACTGCGTCTAACACTATGTTCAATTATTAAGTATACGGCTATATGTTCGACAATATATCTGGTCCCGCAGTTGTTTCAGAAGAAAGCAGCATCCTAAGTAATCTCCACTACTCACTCTTTTTGATGAAGTGGACTCATTTGGTAATATCCCGCTATTTTCATTGTATATCCCAATATCACAGAGCTGTCGGCTGGGATGAAGCAAAGCGAATCCCAGCCGACAGGCTCACAGATGGTTAGTCTCTTTAATAAATCACCTTCTCCTCTTGCAATTTTTGAATTTCTTCTAGTGGAAGCCCA
>CAZUFQ010000304.1:0-7659 GCA_964618735.1 uncultured Enterobacteriaceae bacterium | reverse complement strand
AGCTTGCAAGCCCCATTGATGGGGCGCTGTGCTGTAGCCCGGCGATTGATCGCCGGGTGAGCAAGGAAGACAGTTTGTTATTCGCGTGTACGAATCTCATGCATCTCATATTAGTCAGCATGTCCCTCTCCTTACACGTAGCCTATTGCTCCAACTCAGCGAGTGTCTTCCGGGCGGTGTCTCCATCCCGCAAAGAAAAATACGGGTTAATATCAACCGCGCGTTGCAAATAGCTTTTCGCCTGCGCTTTATCGCCAAGCCCACGAGCGATCATGCCCGCATGAAATAGCAATAAAGCATCTTGCGTCTCTAACCGCAGCGCTTGCGTCATCGCCTTCTGCGCCTCGGGAAAACGCCCTCTTTTATAATACACCCAAGCAAGGGTGTCGAATGAATAAATATCACTCCGCCGCTGCACTTCAGCTTCCGCCAACTTCTCGGCCTCCTCAAGTTGCCGATCATGATCCGCATAAAACAAGCCAAGCTGACGCGTATAGGTGACTTGGTTGACTTCGTTAACATGCTCAATATACTCAACTAGGCGATATTGTTTTTCCGCCTCATCAGATTTTCCAGACAACATGAGTAAATCACCTGTGGCGGCAATTAAATCTGGGGCGGGAACGATCTCCACCGCTTGCCGGTAGAGGTCTAGGGCTTCTGGATATTGCCGGGCCGCCCCACGGACGCGACCAAGCGCAGCCAACGCCTGATAGTAATGAGGAAACACGATTAAAGCGTTATTGTAAGCGAGTTCCGCTTTTCCCAAGCGCCCTTGATTAAAATAGAGATTCCCCAGTTGCACGAGGCACCACGCCAGCGGCTCCGGGTCTTTGGCGCTGCCGGTCTTCGCGGCGCGTTCCATAAATTCAATAGCGCCGTCCGGATCGCCATAGAGTTCCCGTAAATAGGCGGCGCGGCTGTATGAAGCCATCCCAGGACGCAGGTCAAGCATTATCTGAAACTCTTCTTCGGCGCGTTTATACTCACCCAGCTCCACTGCGGCGTCACCCAACAATCCGTGCACTAATGGATCGTCCGGTAACCGCTCGCGCAAGCGTTCTGCGGTCGCCAAGGCTTCACGAAACTCGTGCTTACCGGTTTGTACCCACGCCAAAGTACGCAACGCTTCAACCGAGTCCGGCTGCACGGATAACGCCTGCTTCACTGCGGCTTCCGCGCGTCCATAATAGCTCGCATCGCCGGACTCACGCGCCTTCTGCATATACGCAGTAGCAAGCGCTACAGAAAGCGTGCTGTCCTGGGGCTGTGCAGTCAGCCTTGCCTCGGCTTCACGAATAGCGCGGTCCGCCGGGGTCTCTATTCTGGTTCGTTCGGGAGCCTGCCTTATCGGAGCCGGGGCCGACACAGGCGAGACCGGGGAGGAGTAGAAACGCCATGCTGCTAGTCCAGTAGCCAGCAAACCGATTACAAAGCAGATGAGGAGGAGATTCTTTCTAGCAAGCATGGCGCACTCATCATATCGAGGGATGCTCAGACCAGCATCCATTTATTTGGATTGATTGCATGTTAGCAAGGATTGCCGCCAGGCTCACCACAAAAAATATGACGACGATCCCGGCCATCATGCGGCGTCGGCAGGAAGGGAAATTCTTCGGCGATACCAGTTGCGGTTGTATCAAGATGTTTGCCTGTCGTCCCGTAATTACCAACGCCATCCTCAACACCCGCTCCCGGGGCGTCGATGTTGAAATTTACGCCATCACCAAGATTTGGCACTGATCCAGCGGGCAGCACAAGCAGACCAGCCACGACGCGTAGCGCGATGTCAGTAACATCATCATTCGGGCGACGGCCGTTGGGCCAGCCGGCATTGTCGCTAGCCAGCACGGTCAACCGCTTCTGATTCGCAGGCAGAGTCGGCGGCGTAGCCAAGTTCAGGCGCAGGAGTTCAGAGCAGGGGTTTGTCTTAGAGCACGTTCCGTCTTGCGGTTGACTCGCATACTTAAGCAATACGTTCGTCAGATCCGTGCGGTTCGTGTCGGGGAATGGGGTATTGAACAATAAATTCAGCACGGTGGTCAAGCGTGGGTTTTGGTAGAAGTCGAGAAAGGCGCTTTCATCCTCCGGTTCAGTCGCATTCCACAAATCTTTTTTCGGCGTGCCGATAATCACTTCATTCACGAGTGGGTTCGCCATGCGCGACACCTGAACAAATTTCCCTTTTCCAAATAAGAGGTCGGCTCTCCCTTTGCCTTCAGTCTTGTTGGGAGCGCCCCTCCTCACGGTTTGCCGATTCCGTTCAGTTGATCCATAAGAACCGAGGACAGCACTGGCGTTGCTTGTCAGCGCGGAGATCGGCGCTTCAATAGCGATCGAGTTGACATTGAAACCGGAAAAGTGATCGACGCCGCCGGGGTTCTGCGCATCGTTCCCGTCTTGCGCGGTGCTTAAAAGGGGCGCTGGGGCGCGTAAATTAATCGTGTCAAACACTGCGCCCAGGTCGATATAAAAAGATTCATCGCGCTGCCCAGCGAAAACGCGTCCACCGTTGGAGAGGGAAAAGATTCCTTTGGCGGCAAGCGCTTCGTAATCCGGCATGGTCGCAGGCCCCATGTTTGAAGGCACGGCAATACCAGACCCCAGGAGCGTGGCGCGAGAGCGTTTCCCCGCGCGAATTTCTGTCACAGTATAACTTTGCCGCACTCCCAGCCCCTCAGAACCGGCGCCATCAAGGGCGGTAATGGGCGGCACTGCAGCGTTCGCCACCGGCAGTTGCAGCTGATTAGGGACTCCACGGAATTCGGTCTTGAAGCGCACCTCGTAGACGATATCTTCCGCCACGCCGTCACCGTCAGTGTCAATGTTGATCCTGTAAGAAACATCGTCGCCAAAATTAAAATAATTCGGTCCCGAGCTCGGTTCCTGCCCAGGAATGACGTTCAAGATGAAGACAACTTTACTAGGGTCCACCCAACTCCTGAACATGTAAAAGTCAGTGATATCCGCCGTCGGATCATTCGCTATCAAAGGAGCCTCGCGATGGCTCGCAGCATGTGCGGATGGCGGCGGCAAGCCTTGCAACAGCAGCAACGTCGCAGCGGTCGCAGCGGTCAGCGATTTCTTGAGTTTCACAGTCCTTCCCTCCTTAGAGCGACCCGAATACAAGATGTTAGTCTATTGGGAGAGAGGAGGCGTATTCGGCTCGACTTGTGGTTATGGCCTCGCTCCTGCCCAGCAGTCCAGGCTGCACTTTCTGTATTGAACTCCTCAGGGAACAGGTTCTGTTTGTTATACGGAAGCAATAGTGGATTTGGATTGCGGGAGAAAAAAGAAGAGCAAGCGACCGCAAAAAGCTGGTTGTCCCATCCAAATTCAACAAGTTGTCGTAGAGTAAGGAACGAGGTAATCCGCGATGGAACTCTCTCTTCGACAAACGAGGCTCTCCGAGAATGTTTCTCAAACATCCTCTTCTTCGGTAATCGGCGTATTGACGCGACTCCACTACGACCACGGAGAACAACGCCTCATGTTGGCGATCCTTCTCGACGCCCTCGACACGATTGCCTGTCACGAGACAAGCCATAGAGCCAAGAATTGGGGAGATTGTCAGGCTGCAGTGCAATGGGTGCAGGCGCAGGACTGCTGCTGGCTTTTCTCTTTTGAAAACATTTGCTCAGCCCTGGACCTCAACCCTGTCAAACTGCGCGCAGCACTCGTGGCTGAATTTCCAGCTCTGTTTTTCAAAGCGAGCCACGCAAGTACATTTCACCCGACGGCTTCGGTAAGCCCCCAGCCGGTTCGAGTGTAACCGCAGTCGCAACAATTTTCCCAAACATTTTTGACGGCGGCTCAGCCACCACCACCCCCGTCCCGTTTTGATCGGGCATGAACACGCCGGCGCTGACCGGACCCTCAAGTTCCGTCATAAACCACACTTGATACTCTTTGCCTGGCGGCGGCGACGGCATGCCGAACGCATAAAACAGCCAGGCTTTTTTCTGATCATTCCATAGTACGTGCCCTTGGGTGGAAACGCCCGATTTTGCCTGGCGCAGATACCCAACCCGCAAACCAGGCGCCGTCAAGACCTCGATGACGCCGCGTTGTCTTGCCACCGCTGAGCGCAATTGCGTCATTTCTTGCGCGTTCGCCTCGACCAGTGCGCGCTGCTGGTCCAAAGCAAGACGAAGCTCCTTCAGTTCATTCTCACTCGCAGCGACACGATCCCGTTGTTTCGTCAGGTCGGCTTGCAGCGTCGAGATTTCCTGCACATACGAAGAGGACTGTGTTTGCTGATGGCCCCCGGCGTCTCGCACTCGCGCGAGTTCTTGCTCGCGAAGACTGACGAGTTTCCGTTGCTCGGCTAACTCGGCCTGCTGTTGAGCAGAGGCCGCTTCGAGCTGCGCCACCTGCCGGGCTTTTTCTTCCGCGGCAGTCTGCTGTTCGCTGAGACGCATGGCCAATTGTTGCATCTCCGCTTCACGAGCCGCAAGTTTTTCCTGTTCCTGAGCAAGCTGTTTTGTGACAACTGCAATCTGGGTCGACTGTCCAAAAGCAAACTGTACAATGGCCTGATAGCGTTGATAGCCAACGGCAAGCAGTATGGTCGCGGCTGCGGCAAGAGGGACCGCGATCCACGCCGCTCGCCAGCGTCGCGGCCGCAGCGGTACAACTTTGGCGCCAAGATCTTGCCGGATCCGCGCCATTAAACGATCTTTCACAACGTCGCTTGGACCTGCAGGAGTCACTCCTAGTGAGATAAGACCGACGACCTCTTGCCACTCCTGCACTTCCGCCGCACAAGAATCACAAGGCTCGGCGAGATGGCGCTCGACGGCGTCAGCAGTCTCGGCGTCGAGACCACCTGTCGCGTACAACGGCAACTGTTCTTTCAGTTCCTCGTGCGTCATATCTTTTCACTAAGAAGCGGCCGCAACCGCTCACGCAGCCGCAGCATGGCGGAGCGAATGCGAGTTTTTACCGTGCCAAGTGGTTCTTGCAATTGGGCGGCGATTTCGATATGGCTCAGCCCGCTAAAAAATGACAATTCGAGAGCCGTGCGCTGCTCTGTTGGCAAATTGTCCAAAGCAGCACGCACTAGCTCAGCACGTTCCTCCAAACTGGTCCGTGTTTCGGGATCATCGCCAGGATCAGTCGCTACATCAGCCTCCTCAAACTCCTTTTCGATAGTTGGATTCCCACGGCGAGCACGCAAAGCGTCAATCGCACGACTACGCGCAAGAGTGGCGAGCCAAGCGCCAATGCTGCCTCTTTGTCTGTCATACCGTTCAGCTTCCCGCCACACTTGCCAAAATACCTCAAGGACGACCTCTTCCGCACTTTCACGGTTATTCAAGATTTTGAACGCGAGATGGTACACCATCGTCCGATGCCGCTCATACAGTCGATCGAGCGCCTCGGTCTCACGACGCACGATCCCGGCGACAAGAACACGATCGTCTTGTTCCGAGATACGGTGAATCTGGACGGTTGGATGTTTTGTTTGCGTCACGGTAAAAATAGTGGAGAGGAGTGAATGAAGAGTAACGAGTTCAAATACTCACTCTTCTCCCTCCGCGTTTTTGGACAACACTCGCTCAAGACGGCGGAGGCGACGGAGAATTTCCGGCAATTTGGGCAACGCCGCCGAATAGCGCCGCCAGGACATGATATTGACCGCAGGATACCCGCCGATGAGTGAATTGGCGGGGACATCATGGGGGATACCGCTCTGGGCGGCGACCATCGTATTCTTGCCTACCGTAAGATGCCCAGCCGCGCCTACTTGTCCGCCCAGACGCACGCCAGCCTCAAGTTTCGTACTGCCAGAAAGGCCGACTTGCGCGGCCAGTAGCGCCCCCTCCCCGACCTCGCAGCCATGCCCAATTTGTACTAAATTGTCAATCTTCGCTCCCCGATGAATAATGGTCTTCCCTACCGTAGCGCGATCAATCGTGGTGTTTGCTCCTACTTCGACATCATCCTCCAGCACCACAATGCCGGTTTGTGGGATTTTATAGATCTCCCCATTCGGCAGCGGCACATACCCGAAACCGTCTCCCCCGATCACCACGCCGTTCTGCAGCACCACGCGCTCGCCAATGCGTGAGCCTTCCCGCACGATCACTCCCGCGTGCGCCGTGAAATGCGTACCGATCTTCACTTCTGGATAGATCACAACATGAGCAAAGAGGCGAGCATCTTCTCCAATTTCCACATTGTCTTCAATAACGACATAAGGACCAATCGACGCCCGCGCGCCAATCCGCGCCGATGGGGCAATCACCGCCGTTGGATGGATACCTTCAGGGGGAGTGTACGGCGTGTAGAAAAAGGCAAGCGCTTGAGCAAAGGCAAAATAGGGATTGGCTGTCCGTAGCGAAGGCAGGGCAATGTCCGGAGCGTCAGGCGCGAGAATCACGGCGGCAGCTTTGGTGGTTGGAAGCTTGGCAAGATACTTCGCATTGGCCACAAACGTCAGTTCTCCAGGACTAGCGTCATCAATCCCGTTGATCCCTGAGATCTCCACACCGCCATCGCCTCGCAATTCACAGCGCAGCCGCTCGGCGAGTTCCGCTAACTTCATAACTCCCCCTCTCGAACCAATCTTGGCGCCTCATTGCGGCGCTATATGTAGCAGAGTCAAGCAAGAACGACTATGCTAGCGACAAGACAAAGTGGGGGATGGACTATGAAGGTGGTGGTGTTGGCGCTGGTTTTTTTGTCACCAGGATGTGCATGGCGGGTAACAACTACCCCGCTTCCAGCGCGACCAATCTTGCCAGAGGTGCGCTATGTCCCGCCTTCTGACCCTCAAGCGGTAGCTGGGTTGACTGCGGACGCCATCGAAGCGCTGCGCAAACGTGACCTGCTCTTACAGAAGCATATCGAACGGTTGGAATGGCAATTGCGGAACCAGTAACAAAGATTTCATTGATTCCGACTTGCGACACCTTGCTCCCCATGTTAGGAAAACCCGTTATGGTTACCATAGATTTTGCAAAGGGTGACGGCATCGTACCGGTGATCATCCAGGATTATGACACCAATGACGTGCTGATGCTCGCCTACATGAATCAAGAAGCCTGGGAGAAAACCCTGAGTACAGGAAAAGTGCACTACTATAGTCGCTCACGCAACAAGCTGTGGCTCAAAGGTGAAACCTCAGGGCATACACAAGATGTCAAAGTGGTGTACATCGACTGCGACACCGACACGATTTTAATCAAGATTCACCAGCACGGCGGTGCGGCCTGCCACGAAGGCTACCGCAGCTGCTTCTTCCGCGAACGCAAGGGCGGTGAAGACTGGCAAGTCATCGGCGAACGCGTATTTGATCCAGAAACTGTTTACGGTAAGAATTAATAATGGATACTTTGAAACTTGGCATTCCGAAGGGCAGTCTCGAATCCTCCACTATTGACCTGTTCAAAAAACCAGGTTGGAAAATTTCTACCAGTTCGCGCAGTTATTTCCCCAGTGTCGATGATCCCTCTCTGCGCTGTATGCTCGTGCGCGCGCAAGAAATGGCGCGCTACGTCGAATCTGGTACGCTCGACGCCGGCATTACCGGTAAAGACTGGATCATGGAAAATGATTCGGACGTTGAGGTCATCGCCGATCTCGTCTACTCCAAAGCCAGTTTTCAACCAACCCGTTGGGTGCTAGCCGTACCGCATGACTCGCCGATTCGTG
>CAZUFQ010000303.1:607-7681 GCA_964618735.1 uncultured Enterobacteriaceae bacterium | reverse complement strand
AAAGCACCTCATCAATGACTAAGCCGTGCCTGTGGTTGAAGTGAACCGCGGTACGTATGAAGTAAAAGCGGACCGACACTTCTTCACGTCGGAACCGGCCAAAGAACTGCCACTCCGGCAACGATATTTTCTGTTTTAACTGTGGCGAGAAAGGAGGAGCCTAAAAACTAAGCACAAGAGATGGGCGTCTTCGTACAAAATAGGCACGCCTTTCAGGTCTTTGAGAGAATCTCTTGCCGAATATTTTAGAATTGCTAGTTATATAGCAATCTTAACACCTGCTCCTCGCGCGGAGGCCCCGCGAGGTCTCACGTGCGACTGTTGGCATATTGTGTGCTGTCCTACCAGATTCTCTAGCATAGCGCGGAGTGGAGTGAGAGCCCCATGCTCAAGTTCGATACCTATGATACTGGCGGATTTTTCGACGAGATGTTTACGCCTCAAGGCAGTCCTCATCCGGGAGCGAAACTCTTGCAGGAGAAAATTGACTCGCTTTCTGATGGAGAATTGCTGCAACGTCAACAGGCCGCTGAGCGTGCGTTGTTGCACATGGGGATTACGTTCAACGTGTACGGCGAGGACGCCGGCACTGAACGGATTTTTCCTTTCGATATTATCCCCCGCATTATAGAAGCGACGGAATGGCAATGGATCGAGCGTGGACTCAAGCAACGCGTGTATGCGTTGAATCTTTTTATTGACGATGTTTATCATCAGCAAAAGATCCTCAAAGACAAAATCATTCCAGAGGAGCTTATTCTCTCGGCGCGCTCGTTCCTCGCGCCGTGCATGGGGCTTAACCCACCGCAGGGGGTGTGGTGCCACATTACCGGCACCGATCTCGTGCGCGACCGCGACGGCCAGGTCTACGTATTGGAGGATAATCTACGGTGCCCTTCCGGCGTTTCGTATGTCCTGGAAAACCGGCAAATTATGAAGCGGACCTTCCCGCAGGTTTTTGGAGAGTCACGCGTTTGTCCGGTGGATGATTATCCCAGCCGCCTGCTGGCGCTGTTGCAATATCTGGCTACAGACACCAATCAGTCACCGACGGTTGCCGTGATGACGCCAGGCATTTACAACTCTGCTTACTTTGAACACGCGTTCCTTGCGCAGCAGATGGGTGTCGAGCTTGTTGAAGGGCAAGACCTGGTAGTCGCCGACGGGTTCGTGCAAATGCGTACGACCCATGGCCTGGAGCGCGTCGATGTGCTCTACCGTCGTATCGATGATGATTTTATCGATCCCCAGGTGTTTCGTCCTGACTCAATGTTGGGAGTGCCCGGCTTATTAGAAGTATACAAAGCTGGGCGTATTGCCTTGGCGAACGCCCCGGGCACGGGTATTGCCGACGATAAAGTGCTCTACGCGTATGTGCCGAAGATCGTGAAGTATTATCTGGGCGAGGACTGTATTATTCCCAATGTTCCCACGTATGTCTGTTGGGATGAGAAAGAACTCGTCTATGTCTTAGAACATTTAGATCAACTGGTCGTGAAGGCCGCCAACGAATCCGGCGGATATGGCATGCTCGTCGGCCCCCATTCTTCTAGCATGCAGCGCGAGCAATTTGCTCGGCTGATTCAGGCGAATCCTCGTAATTATATTGCCCAGCCTACGCTTGCTCTGTCGCGTACTCCTGTCATTATCGATGACCATTTTGAGGGCCGGCATGTCGATCTGCGCCCCTATATTCTCTACGGCAAAGACATCTATGTGTTGCCCGGCGGCCTGACGCGCGTGGCGCTCAAGAAAGGCTCTCTGGTAGTGAATTCCTCGCAGGGGGGAGGAAGTAAAGATACCTGGGTATTGTATAAGCAGACAAGATAAAGGATTGTGACGAGCGTTGCCGTTTAAGATGATGAAGATTTCTTTTCCTAGAGGTGCGTATGCTCTCCCGCGTTGCCGATAATTTGTACTGGATCAGTCGTTATATTGAGCGCGCCGAGAATGTTGCGCGCTTCGTCGATGTGAATTTACATCTGATGCTGGATTTGCCCGGCGGTGCAGCTGAACAGTGGGAGCCGCTGGTGATCACGACTGGTGATAACGCGCCCTTTGCCGAGCGCTATGGCGCCGCGACGCGGGAGAATGTGATTGAGTTTCTGACGTTTGATCGCGCAAATCCTAACTCAATTCTCAGCTGCTTGCGCGCCGCCCGCGAGAATGCCCGCGCCGTGCGGCAAACTATCTCCTCAGAAATGTGGGAACAAGTAAACACCTTCTATCTCATGGTCATGGACAGAACTGCGCGCGATCGCGTGCGAGAGGCCCCCTACGAGTTTTTTCGTGAGGTCAAACTCGCGAGCCATCTCTTCGAAGGGCTTACCAACGCTACGATGTCTCACGGAGAAGGATGGCACTTCTGTCGCCTCGGACGGTTGATGGAACGTGCGGACAAAACCTCTCGCATTCTTGACGTAAAATACTTTCTTTTGTTGCCGGCAGTGACCGATGTTGGCACTCCGATTGACGACATCCAGTGGGCGGCGGTGTTGCGCTCCGCCAGCGCGCTAGAAATGTATCGCAAACGTCATCATCATCTTACCCCTGAGCAGATTGTAGATTTTTTGCTGCTGGACCGGGAATTTCCCCGCTCGATTCATTACGCTTTGATTAAAGCTGACGAATCCTTGCACGCGCTTTCCGGTACACAAGTTGGCACCTTTTGTAACGTCGCTGAACAGCGCATGGGGCAATTGCGTGCGGAGCTGACCTATACGAGCGTGCGGGACGTTATCACTGCTGGACTCCATGAGTTCCTTGACGCGTTACAAACAAAACTCAATGGGGTTGGGACAAGTATTTTTGAGACCTTTTTTGCACTGCGCCCTGTGAGTAGAAACACAGCTGTGCTCGGGGCGGAATATAGTAGCCAGACTCAAACTCAGGGCCCAGTGTAAAAGAGCGCGTGCGTGACTTTCTGTCTTGGGAATCAATTGCCAGTTCGTCCTGAACCCTGCTTTCCGAGATGTAGACAAGGCGCTTAAGCGCCTTGTCTGTCGTCCAAAAAGCTACTTTCAAAAGGATTCGGTAGAACGCAGATGTTCCTATTTTGTGCTACGTCCCACTCTCAGCTAAACCGTACCGCTGCATGCGGTCCCGTAGCACATTGCGGCTGACGCCCAGTAAACGCGCCGCTCGCACTTGATTATGACGTGAGAGTTCTAGTGCTTTGGCGACGATCAAACGTTCGACTGTCTCGAACACTTGCCCGGCTTGTTGCTCGAAGATCTCGTCTATGGTCGTGCCTTGTACTGGCGCGGTGGAAGATTCTATGGTCGATGAATGGAGAGGAATCTCGCTCAGCGACAAGTCGGCGGCTGTGACAAACCGTCCGCGCACCCTGAGCGCCGCTTGCGCAACCACGTTGGCCAATTCTCGTACGTTGCCTGGCCACGTATGGGCGAGCAATTTTTCTCCCGCCTCCTTAGTGAATTCATGCGAGCCTCTGGCGTCATCTCTCCGCGCGAGGCCCAGAAAGTGTTCCGCCAGCAACAAAATGTCCTCCCCGCGTTCTCGCAGAGCCGGCAGGGAGATCCGTACGACGTTGAGACGATAGTAAAGGTCTTCTCGGAAGCGACCGCTGTGAATGAGGCCTTCCGGGTCCTGATTAGTGGCGGCGATGATGCGAACATCGACCAATCGGGGTTCGCGCGCACCCAGCCGATAGATCTCCCGTTCCTGAAGGACGCGCAGTAGTTTGGCTTGTAAGACGAGCGGCATATCGCCGATCTCATCAAGAAAGAGCACGCCGCCATGAGCGTGCTCAAACTTTCCCGGTCGTGCTTCGGTCGCCCCAGAAAAGGCGCCGCGTTCGTACCCAAACAGCTCGCTTTCCAGCAAAGACTCAGGAATCGCCGCACAGTTGATCGCGACAAAGGGTCCTTTGACTCGCGATGAATAGGAATGAAGCGCGTGCGCAACCAGTTCCTTTCCCGTGCCGCTCTCTCCGGTGATGAGCACGGTGACGTCTCGCGCCGCGCTTTTGCCGATAATTTTGTAAACATCCTGCATGACCCGACTGCGGCCCAACATGGGCATGGCGCCGATGTCGAAATGTTGCGCTTCTGCTTCAGGTTCTTGCGCGTCAGATTTTTGTCGTTGCAGAGTTGAGGCGATCAGGCGTTTGAGGGCGTCAACGTCAAATGGTTTGACGAGATAATCCTCTGCGTCGAGGGTAGTGGCGCGGATTGCGGTTTCAGCTGAGACGAACGCCGTCATCATGATCACCGGCAGGTCTGGGCGTCGGCGTTTGATTTCCTGTAGTGTATCGAGCCCATCTATCCCCGGCATGTTGATGTCCATGACGATGAGCTGGAGTGACGTGTCGTCAATCTGGCGCAGGGCCTCCTCTCCAGAGAACGCGGAGAACACTTCGTAGTCGTGGCCCAAAACGCGTTGAAAAGAGTAGTGGATGTTCCGTTCGTCATCCACGATAAGAATCTTGTCCATATTTGTTACAAAGGCAGTCTGACAACCACGGTCGTTCCGGCGCCGGGCTGAGAGAAAAGCCGTAAACGGCCATTATGTCCTTCAATAATGCGTTGGGAAATGGAAAGCCCCAACCCCGTGCCGCCCTGTTTCGTAGTGAAGAAAGGTTGAAACAGATTCGCGCGGACTTCGGGGGGAATCCCAACACCCTCATCGGCAATAGAGGTGAGTAAGCTGCCGCCGCTCACGTGAATACGAACCGTAACTTTGCCGCCGTTCGGCATAGACTGCAAAGCGTTGAGTAATAAATTGAGTAAGACCTGCTTGATCTGTGCTCCATCGACCCACACTGTCGGCAGGAGTTTTTCCCATTCCTTGTAGACCATGATGCAGCGAGATCGTGCTTCTGGACTGATGAGAAGGAGGGTCTCCTCCATGATCTCGTCTATTCGTTCTCGACGAAAATGTGGGGGGCGCGGTTTGGCGAATTCGAGGAACTGTTCAAGCAGCAACGACATGCGTCGCAGCTCTCCTTGCACGACTTGGAGATCAGCGCTGAGCTGTCCATCAACCGCCAAGCTATGGTTCATGGCGTACACGAGCATGCTGACCGTATTGAGCGGGTTCCGTAGTTCATGAGCAAGTCCGGCGGAGAGTTTTCCTAGCGCAGCGAGCTTCTCCGACTGCCGTAAGCGTTCACGGGCTTCCATCTCGTTTTGATGGAGACGAGCGTTTTCGATGGCGATCGCCGAGTGATTCGCCAGCAAATTCAACAGTTGTATGTCATCTTCGTTAAAACAGCGCGGTTCACCCGTGAACACATTGAGAACGCCGATCACCTCAGTTTTGGTGCGTAAGGGAACCGAGAGCAGCGAACAGAGTCCTTCTCGCTGTGCAAGTTCGGAGACTGGATATTGGGTTTCTTGGCGCACATCGGCGATGAAGAGCGGGAGACCAGTGCGAATCACTTCGCCGGTCAAGCTTGCCGCCACTTCGCGGTCCGGTTGCGCAAGGTAAGCGGCGCTGGCTCCGTACGTTGCCGCTGGTCGCATAGCGCCGGCTTCTTTGTCAATCAGCAGCAAGGAGGAGACTCGGGCATCCATCAAACGGCAGGCATGCGCCGCTACGCGCTGGAGCACTTCATCCAGTTGCAACGTCGAAGAAATTTCGGTGCTGATGGAGAAAAGGGCTTCGAGGCGTTCTTGTGACGCGTGCATTTGATCCTCCTCATAGGCGCCGCCAAGGGTCGATCTTCCTTGACTGACCCGGGCCCTGACGGAAACGCGTACGTTACGAGCTGAAGAAACTCTGGTTACATTTACAGGGTCTTTCTCAAGCGACGTCCGACCTTATGTATGAGATTCATTCTCTTGTAAGGGTCTGAGTCCGAAACGCGGCTCGAACTCGTAAACTATTTCGCATTGGCGCAATAAGGCGAGTGGCGCATGCTTTTTCCATTGTTGCACAGTTGTTCTAAGGTCAGCGCCTGCCGCACGAACGCGGAGGATGAGATTAGCCGCAGCATGGAGATCAGAGGGCGAACGATAATAGACGCGTAGGGAAATCTGTTCGAGCGTGGGCGCCTGCATCCAGAGAATACACAGCACTTTAGCGGTATCCTCGAACACCTGCTCTGCGAACAACTGCGCCCAGGTTCTGTACTTCAGGCGACTGTCGTCCTGATACAACGGCCGCGCGAGAATCTCGATAACTGCACTCGTCTTTTCTTGCTCAAGCGCTATAGTTTTTACTTCCACAAGGGGAGCCCCGCGATACAAGAACTGTCGCTCGATCTGTTTCGTCAGGGTGGCTGACAGATCCGAGGCGGTTCCTTTTCTCCAAGCGAGCAGCCAACTTGGGAGACGTGGGGACGTGAGGAGCCACTGCGAAAGCATGAATCGCATTCCTTTTCATTTTGTAAAAATGATGAGAAGGAACCGAGGGAGGAGGAACCCCTCGGTTTCCCTGCTCGGGTTTGGCTACGCCTCTTCCAGGCGAGCTCTTATGGCCGGGGCTGGGGCCAACCGTGCGCCGCCACTGCCGCCGGAACCACTTGAGCCGCCGCCAAAGCCGTGGGTTGGGATAATGCTGAATTCTGGATACGCTAGCGCGCCGACTTCCGGAATGTCTAATCCTTCGAGTTCTGTTTCTTCAGCGACGCGAATGCCCCAGATAACGTCACAGACTTTGAAGAAGGCGTAAAACATCGCGAACACAAAGAGGATGCAAGTAAGAGAGCCAACGCATTGGGCGAAAAATTGGGAAGCGTCTCCGTAGAAGAGCCCAGTGACCGTGCCGTTGACGCCATTCCAGCCGTCGCCATAAGTGCCATCGGCGAACAGCCCCAGGCTCAGAACTCCCCAAATGCCGTTGACGCCGTGCACGGAGATAGCGCCCACCGGATCGTCGATATTGAGCTTCTGGTCGATGAAGAGGACCGCTACACACACTAACACACCAGCGACAGCGCCAATAATAAACGCGCCTACACTGTTGACAAACGCGCATGGAGCGGTAATTGCCACAAGACCCGCCAGGAGCCCATTAGCAGCCATGCTCGGATCCGGCTTGCCGTATTTCGCCCACATGTAGAACCTTGCAATGTAGCAACCCCCAGGAGAGGGGAGACAATAATTTAAA
>CAZUFQ010000303.1:0-597 GCA_964618735.1 uncultured Enterobacteriaceae bacterium | reverse complement strand
AGCATTGTATTCACCGCAACCACGCCGATGCGAAGATCTGTGCCCGACAACGTACTGCCAGGATTAAAACCAAACCAACCGAAGGCGAGAATGAAGGTGCCAAGGAGCGCCATCGGAATGTCATGGCCGGGCATGGCTAGCGATTTGCCGTCTTTCGTGTATTTTCCTAAGCGTGGACCAAGGACGATCGCGCCTGCGAGTGCAGCCATACCGCCCACCGCATGCACAACAGAACTACCTGCGAAGTCGACATGACCGTGGCCCAGGCCAAAATTCTTCCCCAGTTGCGACAGCCAACCGCCGCCCCACACCCAATTGGCGAAGAGAGGATACACAATCATGGACATGAAGAAGGCGAAGAAACAGAAGTTCTTAAAGCTCCATCGCTCCGCCATGGCTCCGGTCGGAATCGTCGCCGCCGTGTCCATGAACACCATCTGGAACAAGAACAACGTAAAAACGCCAACGTCATAAGCGTTGCCTGTGAGGAAAAACCCGCTCTGTCCCCAGAGGCCGAAGTCCTTGCCAAACCGTGAGATAGTAAACTCCGAGTCCAACCCTGGCGTACCTCCTAATGAGGCGACAGGCCCAACCCCC
>CAZUFQ010000302.1:0-7685 GCA_964618735.1 uncultured Enterobacteriaceae bacterium | reverse complement strand
ACGCAAGGAGTCCCAGAAGCAGGAGATCAAACAGCCCCGGACCACCATAACCGCCGCCATAGCCGCCGCCATACGGATTCGGACTTGCGAAGCCTAAAGAATGAAACAGCATATTCCCCACCATTCCGCCAACAAACCCACCAGCGACGCCGCGCCAAAAACTGCTTCCGCCAAAGGACGAAGGTTGCGAGTAGGGGGTAGGACGAGAATATGGTTCATCAGGTCGTGGGGAGTAGGGTCGGGAAAATGAAGAAGAAGGGGAATCTTCGCGACTGCCAAATGCGCTCCCGGGAGCAGGAGAAGAGGGACGCATGGGCGCAGAATAGCTGCGCGAGCCGCGACTTCCAAACGAGCCTCCGCCGCCAACGCGGGCCTCCGCTACGTTCACGACACTCCACAGACAGAGAACAAACACCATACAACCCCACAACCACATCCTTTTTTTTCGGTGATAGATCTTACTCATTGCCCTTATTTCTCCTCTATGTATGAGACGAAGTAAAGCGTCCTTGTCTTCAGTGAGCGCTTGTATCTGGCGGTGGGATAAACATGTTTCGATAAGTATGACCCGCGTTCGCCCCCCGACCTGCAGTTCTGTGCTGGTGAAATAACACCCCAGCTTCCTCATACTCACCTTCGGACACTTGCTCTATCTTCTCTGGCAAGACCATATTTTTTTCTGCAACAAACAGGCCGCTCACTCGGCACGTGTTCCCTTGCAAACACGTTGGCGCCTGGGAAACCATCACTGCTACGACAGCACCTTTAGAGTCGACCAGATCGAACGTCGTATAAGACACATCGCCATACCGAGTCACCGCATTGGTGACTTCTCCAGTCACCGTGACGGTTTGCTGATCAAATGCGCTGGGATTTTTACGGATTTCCGTAATTGAATGCGCGGAAGCAGCGCTCGCCATTCCTACCAAGAAAATCACGCTGCTCACTATTTGCTTCCAAGGCCATCGAGTCATCATGTTTGTCTCCAATCTGCATCTCATCGCTGAAATAATCGCACCAAGCCCATGAGTAGCGCTGAAGCCGTTGCTGTCCGAGTGCGGACTGAGCGCCACCAGCGCGCAGGGAGAAAAACCGAGAAACGCAGTCCGCGCAAATCGTCGAAGAAGGAATAGACGACCGGCGTCACTAGCAGTGTAATGAGAAGACACATCGCTTGCCCGCCAACCACCACCATGGCCAACGAGGCGCGCGCCGCAGCGCCGTCGCCACGCCCCAAGGCAATCGGCAACATCCCAGCAACAATAGTGAGGGTCGTCATGAGAATCGGGCGCAGTCGAACTCGATCCGCTATGATTTGCGCGTCGTAGCGAGACATACCTTGGGCGCGCAAATGGTTCGTATAATCCACTTGCAGAATCGCATTCTTTTTCACGACGCCCATCAACAGGAATACTCCCAATACACTGTAAATACTTAAGGGATTATCGGTCAAAATGAGGCTCAAAATACCGAAAGGCAAGCTGAGAAACATCGAGACCATAATCGTCACGGGGTGAATGAAACTCTCAAACTGGGCAGCCAAAACAATATAAATGAACACCAGACTCAGCACGAAAGCAATCGCAAAATTCTGCAACGCTTCGATCATGATTTTTCCGCGGCCAAGATAGGTCGTTGCGTACTCCGGCCCGAGGCCGATTTCTCGCACTGCGTTCATACCATCGAGCATCGCTTGGCCAAGAGGCTTCTCATGCAGATTGGCAATGACCGTTACTTGGCGCTCTTGTGCATAGCGATCGATTTGGGCAGGACTCTTACCAGATAACAGTGAAGTTACATTGCTGAGGCGCACCAGCTTCCCATCTCGCGTCGGCGCCATGAGTTCCGCCACAGCAGCGATATCCTTGCGCGCTCCAGGCTGGAGACGAAGACGGACATTATATTGCTCTCCTCCTTCGCGATAGAACGAAATCCGCTCGCCGCCCACTAAGGTGCGCAAAGCAGAGGCAATATCTTCTACGCGGACTCCCAAATCCGAGGCCTTCCTTCGATCGATCTGCACCTGCACTTCCGGATGGCGCAGAGCTTGCCCGGTATCAACATCGACAAAGCCGGGAATATCCGACAATTTCTTGATTAGCGCAGCGGCCGCCCAGTCCAGCACATTCAAATCTGGACCGCGGATAACAAGGTTAAATGGGGTCTGACGAAACCCACCACCTTGGATCGAGTTGAGATTCTGCACACTTAACCGCAAGTCTGGGTACTTATGCAACAGTGTACGCACCTCCTGCATAATCTCCAGCTGCGAGCGCTGCCGCTCATGCAGCGGACGGAGCCCAACATAAATCGAGGCGTCAGTGACGTTACTGAGGTACTGTCCGCGCACACCGACCGTGGTGAATAAATGGACAGTTTCAGGAATCCCACGCAAGTCAGCCTCAACCATCCGCAGGATTGCATCGCTACGCTCTAGGGACGCGCCGGGCGGTGTTTCCACGGTCACTTCGAATTCGCTCATATCGTCGTCTTGGAACACTTCAACTTTCGTCATACGCAGAAGAGGAACCAAGGAAAGAAAGATCAACACTGAGCCGAGCAAGGTCACGAAACGATGCCGCAGACACCAGGCCAATACTGTCTCATACGCGCCTTCGAGAGCTGAATAAAACCGAGACTCGCGCGCAGTCTGATGGCTCGCCGTCACTTTCAAAAAGCGAGAACACAGCATGGGGACAAGGGTGAACGCAATCACTAAAGAGACCAGAATAGCAAACGTCATGGTCAGCCCGAAGCGCCAAAAAAAACGGCCCGCCCCGGCCCCCATGAACGCCACCGGTAAAAAAATCACCACGAGAGACATCGTCGTCGACAACACCGCTAAAGCGATTTCCTTCGTCCCCGCAACTGCAGCGTCCCACGCCGAACGTTTTTCTTCTTCCATGTGACGAAAGATGTTTTCCAGCACAATAATCGCGTCGTCAATGACAATACCGGTCGACAGCGAGAGCGCCATCATCGTCATGTTATTAAACGTAAAGCCCATGTAACGAATGAACGTAAACGTCGCGATAATAGACGCCGGAATGGCGACCGCAGTAATCAAGGCGCTACGCCAGTTGCGAATAAAGAACAACACAACCAGCGCAGCAAGAAAGCCGCCGAGAATCAGATGCTCTTGCACTTCTTTCATCGACCGGCGGATGAAGCGTGACTGATCGCGAACAATCTGGAAGCGAATATCTTGCGGCAGGGTCTTTTTGATTTCTTCAAGCTTGTCAACGACGCGGTCCACTACTTCGACAGTGTTGGTTCCCGACTGCTTACGAATCAGCAACGAGACCGCGTTCTCACCATCCAGGCGCGACAATGAGCGGGCCTCTTCCTCCCCATCAAGGGCGTAACCAATATCTTTGATTCGCACAGGAGCGCCTTTTACGTCAGCGACGATGACGTCGTTAAACTCCTTTGCTTCTTCAATCCTCCCTAATGTCCGTAACCCTTCTTCACGGTTTTCCCAGGTGAGTCGTCCGCCAGGAATTTCCGCGTTTTGTTTGCGGATCGCCTCCTTGATCTGTTGAATCGAGAGATTGTATGCCGTCAAACGATCAGGATCGATGTAGATTTGAATTTCACGTTTGCGATCGCCAACCAACGTGACCGCACCGATATCCTTGACGGTTTCAAGTTGACGCTTCACCTTCTTATCCGCAATTTCCGTGACCTCGCGCGAGAGCCTTGCTCCGGAAACCACAACCGCCATGATCGGCGAGGCGTCAGGATCGAACCGTTCGATCACCGCCGGGTCCGTGCCCGGAGGAAAATCGCTCATGACCGTCGCCACTTTTTCGCGCACTTCGTTCGCTGCGGTTTCGATGTCCTTGTCCAAAAGGAAAGAGGCAAAAATTTGCGACTGCCCCTCGATCGTTGTCGAGCGCAGCTCATCGAGCCCACTAATCGTGTTGACCGCTTCTTCAATACGCTTGGTGATCTGCGACTCGATCTCTTCCGGACTCGCGCCTTCGAGTCGCGTCGTAATGGTAACGGTGGGAATATCAACTTTGGGGAAGAGATCGAGCCCTAACGTACGAAACGAAGCGAGCCCCAACACCACGAGGGACACGACTAACATAGTGGCAAAGACCGGACGACGGATACAGATTTCTGATAAAGACATATAGCCTGCTCACTTCGTTCGCTTTATGGCGTATGGCCCACTCGCTACGCTCGTTCTATGGCTTATGGCTCGTTCGCTACGCTCACTCTATGGTCAGGCATCTTTTTGCTATCCGCTATAAAGCGAGTGCAACGAGCGGGCTATAGAGCGACCGTAGGGAGCGGGCCATCTGCCATACGCTATTTGCCATTTACAATTTTCACCTTTGCTCCGTGGTAGAGCTGCGGCAAGCTGGAGGTCGCGACAATGTCTCCAGCCTGTACTCCTTCAGTAATCTCCACCCACCCTTCTCTTTTCACCCCAGTCTTCACCTGTTTTTCCTGAGCCACACCGTCGCGCACTACAAATGCCTTGGTGATGCCCACATACGAATACACAGCGTCTTCAGGCGCAAAAAGAGCGGACGGATTGACGCCGATCAAGATCAGCCCTTTGGCAAAGAATCCCGGCTTCAGGGCTCGCTCTGCATTCGGGACGCGCGCCTCAACCGCTAACGAACGTGTCTGCGCATCAACGGCAGGACTCACCCGCTGAATGACCCCTGGGAAGACTCTGTCGGTAAACGCTTCAACCTGAATATCTAGGGGCTGCTCTATCTTAATTTCCGGTGCGAACCGCTCAGGCACGGTTCCTTGAAACTTCAGGGGGTCGGTAATGACGAGTTGCAACATCGGCGTTTTTTCTTTGATCGTTTCGCCAATCGACACGAGTTTTTGGCGAACTTCACTGGTAATAGGCGCCAGGATCTCCGTATCACCGATCCGCTTGCGCGCCAGATCCACCAGGGCGCGCAGCCGACCAAGGTCCGCCTCCCGGGCGCGCACCTGCGCTTCGACCGCATCAAAACGACTCTCGGCAATGTCCAGTTGGCTGGTGGCAATCACACCTTCGTTATGGAGCTCTCGTATGCGTTTGAAGTTGACCTCCGCGTCTCGCCACTCGGCTTGCGCCTGCGCCAAGGCCTTGTTGCCGGCTTCCAGATTCGCCTCAGCCTGCGTCAACGCCAGCCGGGCTTCTCGTTGATCAAAACGAATTAACAGCTGACCTTTTTTGACGCGATCACCCAGATCGACCAAAATCTTTTCAATCGTGCCGGGCATCTCGTTACTAATCGTTACTTCTTCCCAGCCGCTTAGAGTACCGACCATTTCCACCGTGCGTTTGAGTTCACGAGCCTCAATGGGTTTGGTCGTGACTGTAATAGCCTGGTCTGTAGGAGTGGGCGTGGCCGACTCTGAAGATTTTCCACGCGAACAGCTTACACAAGAAAGAAAGAGGAATCCCCAAACAAAAAGCTTGCGAAAAAAGAAGCGAGAAGAAAGACTCACAGAGAGGACTCTCACAAAGATGCCCTACCTCCCTCTTGGGTGCGATTACCCTTATCATGCCCCTTAAGGGAGAAGAACCCCGGTTTCTTGCAGAAGGAGCGGTGAATCGGAGAAAAGAGAACTTCTCTCCGATTTACCCCCTCTACGATTCCCCGATTTAGGATGGAGGACTGAGCAGGAACGGCTACGGCCAAAATAACTTCTTGGCCGCTTGTTTCAGTTCAGGCTGGAAGTCTGGGTGAGCAATTTCAATGAGCGCTTCAGCACGTTGCCGCTGCGATTTGCCCTGCAGATTGACGATGCCAAATTCAGTCACCACATAATCCAGGTATTGCCGGGGCGTAGTGATCGTACTGCCTTGCTCTAACATCGGCACGATGCGCGACAGTTGCCCTTTCTTCGCAGTGGAAGGCAGCACCATGACCGAGCGACCGCCTTTCGAGTACATCGCGCCCATCATAAAGGTCATCTGCCCGCCAATGCCGGAATACATCTGCGGACCAATCGACTCGGCGGCGGCTTGACCAGTCAAATCAATCGCCAGCGTGCTATTCACCGCGACCTGTGAATTCTGCGCCGCAATGGTTAGCAGGGAATTAGTATGCAACACGCTGTACAATTCAAAAGCTGGATTATTGTTGACAAACGCCAAATCCGCAGCGCCAACCACCATCGCCGCCACGGCTTTGCCTTTGTTCATGGTTTTGTATTTGCCGTTCGCCACGCCCCGCTTCACCAGCTCGACATGGCTCGCCGTCATGATTTCACTATGAATGCCAAGATCATTACGGTCCATAAGAAAGAGACCGATGGCTTCAGAAATAGCGCCGATGCCCATTTGCACGGTATCGCCGTCACGAATCAACGTAGCCGCAAACTCGCCGATGACTTCCAGCGTCCCGTGTTCTTCGTCTAGTGGTGGATTTGTCCCCACTGGAAAGGCTTTGGTCTCTTCTACCAAGTAATCAATCTCAGAGACATGAATCCAGTTATCACCGTGAGTACGAATGAACGTGGGATCAACTTCAGCGACGAAGCATTTAGCCGTGCGGGCGACGTCTTTGTTGTACCACAGCGCGTTGCCGAAACTGCAATAACCTTTCTCGTCTGGCGGCGACACCACGCCAAAGAAAATATCGGGCTCCCAGGTATTGGTGCGGCCATCCTCCAACTGTTTGGCGTACTGTGGATAGTCGAGCGGGATAAAGTCAACGTAATGCTTTTGCATCCCAGAACGGCAGCCGACACCGACATAGTCCACGACGCGGTTGAACGACCGATCATACTCGGCTTCATTCCAAATCGGATGGTTATAGAACGGATAACACTGCAACACTGTCACATCTTGTAATTCGCCATTCCGTTTCGCCAACGCGTCAAGGATCGGAATCGGCGGCTTCCCGATATGGAGCCGCACCAAGGTTCCCGATTTCACCAACTTTGCCGCTGCTGCGGCGCTGATAATCTTGTCTTTGTATTGCTGTTGCCAGGGTTCCATATCGCCTCCTATCCCACCAAACTATGCCCGCCATCGACAAACAGTGTCGACCCGGTCATGAACGAATTCGCGTCCGAGCAGAGAAACAGGATGGCTGGTTTAATCTCCTCGGTGTTCCCTACTCGCTGCATGGGAATTTTGTCGATCACGCTCAGACCGCCTTTGGTTTGCCAGAAGTCGTGGTTCATCGGGGTATCGAAATACCCGGGGCACAACGCATTGACGCGGATATTGTAGCGCGCCCACTCCAACGCGAGTGTGCGCGTGAACGACACCAACGCACTTTTCGTCGCCCCGTACGCAGCCATGTAGCGCGCCACCATTTTTGAGAACAAAGAAGACACATTAATAATGTTGCCTTGTTTACGTTTAATCATCTCCGCGCCAACATGTTTGGAGCACAGCACGGGACCTTTAAGATTGAGATTCATGTAACGGTCCCACTCGGCTTCTTGTAAGTCGAGCACTGGCGTAGTGCCGCCAATCCCCGCATTATTAATCAAGATGTCGATCTTGCCAAACTCAGCCATGATCCGCTGCGTCATAGCGATAATATCGGCTTCTTTTGTCACATCCGCCGCCACGCCAATGACTCGACGACCACTCGCGGCGCGAATCTCTGCCGATACGGCGTCTAAATCCGCCTGCGTTCGGCTCACGAGCGCTAAATCAGCGCCGGCTTCCGCCAACGCATGCGCCATTTTCTCGCCGAGACCTTTGC
>CAZUFQ010000301.1:0-7700 GCA_964618735.1 uncultured Enterobacteriaceae bacterium | reverse complement strand
CGCTAATCCAGCCTTTGTTGTGTCGTGAGAGGTTTGCATGAGAGGCTTTTTGTCCCTTTTCAAACAACAACCTTTGGAGAGCGCACCGCACGTTCGCTCTAAAGCAGATATTCTTCCGGTCCCCGGTAATGTGACGCCTTGCTGGTTTGCTCATCACGAAGAGATCGTTTACGCCATGTGTCTCGTGGAAGACCGAGAAGGGACAAGTTTCCTGCTTCAAGTTTTGCGCGAAATTGGGAAAGTGTCGCTTGCTGGTTTACCAGTTGGAGCAGAGGGGCAGCTCGAAGTGGATGATTACCTCATTCCGATGCGGGTGGTGCAAGTGGCGTTACCGTGGATTTCCGTGTCTGCGTCTCCAGAGCGAAGCCGTGAGCTGCAACGGCAGTTTCTGCGCTTAGCCGCTTCTTTTGATGTCCAGTTTCGGCGCTGGAATTCTGACGAACCGTGGCAGACTGGAAGAGGAATCAATCTGAGCAGCGGCGGTTTCTGTTTTGCCTTGCTTGGCGAGGAAATGCCGGCGCTGGAAGTAATGTATGAGAGCGAGCTGAAGCTTCGCATCTCTCCTACCCAAGAAATCGTCTTACGCATGACGGCTGAGGTGCGCTGGGTATCAAAAACGCCTACGGAAACTACAGTTGGTGTTCGTGTGTCTGACCCAGCACGGTGTAAAGACCTGACGTATGTCGTCTCTCAACTCCAGCATTTGATGACTCGTCAACCGGAAGATTATCTGTTAGTCGAAAATCGGCGTCCACGCCTCCGCTGAGCATTTTCTGGGGAAACTCTTCAGATTTCGCAGGTGCGCCCGGGTTGTCTCCGCCCTAGATTTCCGGTAGGCAAAAGCTCAATCTTGTTTCCAAGTTGAGGTCAGACCATGGGCGATACCCGCGATATAGCCAAAGCCACCCAGGAGTGGAACGAGAAGGTTGTCAAAAAAACTCTTACCCGCTCTCCAGAGCGTAAGTCGCATTTCGAGACGACTTCAGGAATCGCCATCGAGCGCGTGTATACGCCGGCGGACACGGAACAACTTGATTATGTCGCCGCACTCGATTTTCCCGGGCAATATCCGTTCACTCGCGGCGTGCAACCGACGATGTATCGCGGCCGTTTCTGGACGATGCGTCAGTATGCCGGGTTTGGCACTGCGGAAGAGTCAAATAAACGGTACCGCTACTTATTAGATCAAGGGCAGACGGGGCTCTCAGTAGCGTTTGATCTGCCCACGCAGATGGGGCGTGATTCTGATCACCAACTGGCCGCCGGCGAGGTGGGGCGCGCTGGAGTAGCGATTGATTCGTTGGCGGATATGGAGACTCTGTTGAAGGGAATCCCCCTCGATAAAGTCAGCACCTCAATGACGATCAACTCCACGGCGTCGATTCTGCTGGCGCTCTATCTCGTGGTCGCCGAAAAGCAAGGCGTCAGCTGGGACAAAGTAAACGGGACAATTCAAAACGATCTGCTGAAAGAATATATCGCGCGCGGCACTTATATTTATCCGCCACAACCTTCATTGCGAATCATCACCGATATTTTTGCGTTCTGCACGGATAAGGTTCCAAACTGGAACACTATTTCCATCTCCGGTTATCATATTCGGGAAGCAGGCTCGAGCGCCGCTCAAGAGATCGCGTTTACGTTGGCCGACGGCATTGCATACGTTGAGGCGGCGGTAAAGACCGGGCTCGATGTTGACACCTTTGCCTCACGTCTTTCCTTTTTCTTCAACGTGCACAACAATTTCTTTGAAGAGATCGCCAAGTTTCGCGCCGCCCGCCGACTGTGGGCAAGGATTATGAAACAGCGGTTTCACGCCAAAGATCCGCGTTCCTGGATGTTGCGCACCCACGCCCAAACGGCAGGCTCAACCTTGACAGCGCAGCAGCCGGACAACAACATTATGCGAGTCACTATCCAGGCCTTGGCGGCCGTATTGGGCGGCACGAACTCGCTGCATACAAACTCAAAGGATGAGGCGTTAGCGCTGCCGACCGAAGACGCCGTGCGCATTGCCCTCCGCACGCAACAGGTCATCGCTTACGAGTCTGGCGTGGCTGACACGATTGATCCTATGGCAGGTTCCTATTTCATCGAGTCGCTGACTGATCAACTCGAAGCCAAAGCCATCGAATATATTGAACGCATCGATAAGCTGGGCGGCTCCGTGAAAGGGATCGAAGCCGGTTATCAACAACGAGAGATCCACGAGGCCGCTTTCCGTTATCAGCAGGCGATTGAAAGGAAAGATCAGATTATTGTCGGTGTGAACGAGTTCACAGTTGAAAACGATAATCAAGGTGAACTGCTCAAAATCGATCTCACTTTGGAGAACGAGCAGAAAAGAAAACTGGCGGCGGTCAAAGCTGAACGGAATCAAGCCGCAGCGAAAGCTGCACTTGAGAAAGTGGAAACAACCGCGCGCGGCGACGGAAACCTGATGCCAGTCATCATCGATGCCGTGCGCGCGTACGCGACCCTCGGAGAAATTTCCGACGCGATGCGGCGGGTCTTCGGTGAATATCATGCTCCGTCGTTTTTGTAAAAAAAGGGCTTATGGGCGCCTCCTTATAGCCCATAGGTTTGTAGCTTGGCTGCGTGTTTGAGGAGAAACCCGATGTCCGTTACTCAAGATGCTATGGGGCCAGGTGCGATCTCTGCTGCGGCGGCGGTTGCTCCTGTTGAATTCAATCCTCTTTCCTCCGAATTTCGCTCCGACCCTCACTCTTCTTATCGTCTGCTGCGAGAACACGACCCCGTGCATTGGAGTCCTTTTCTGGGGCTCTGGGTGCTGACCCGGTACGCTGATTGTGTGACGGTATTACGTGACGCCAAGCGGTTTAGCGCTGATCCCCGCGACCTCGCGATTTACGAAATGATGATGCAAGGCGTCGGAGAGCAGCGCCCGCTCATGCAAATGCAGCGCAAGTGGATGCTCCTGTTGAATCCGCCCGATCATACCCGTCTTCGCACCCTGGTCACCAAAGCTTTTACGCCGCGGGTCGTGGAAAACCTGCGACCGCGCATTCAAGAGATTGTCAATGATCTTCTTGACAAAGTACAAGACGCTGGACGCATGGATGTGATTGCTGAGCTTTCCTATCCGCTGCCGGTGATTGTGATTGCGGGGATGTTAGGTGTGCCGGTAGAAGATCGAGACAAGTTTAAAGCCTGGACGACCGATCTCGCACGCACCCTTGATCCCATCGTTTCCCCGGAAGTGCTTGAGGCGGGGGACGCCGCCACAGTAGCGTTTACTGACTACTTCAAAGCGCTCGTGGCCAAGCGACGCCAAGATCCTCAGGAAGATGTCCTCAGCGCTTTAATTGCTGCAGAAGAACAGGGTGATCGCCTCACCGAAGAGGAATTGATCGCGACTGCGGTGCTTTTGCTTGGGGCTGGACATGAGACGACGATGAACTTAATCGGTAACGGCTTACTCGCGTTGTTTCGCCATCCCGATGAGATGGGAAAGCTCAAAGCTGATCGGTCATTGATCCCGAGCGCCGTCGAAGAATTTCTGCGTTTCGACGGACCTGTCCAGATGACCGGGCGTACCGCGCTCGAAGACGTAGAGATCAAAGGGAAGACGATTGAGAAAGGACAACAAGCGGTCATTGTGTTAACAGCCGCAAATCGCGACCCCGCGCACTTTACGAATCCCGATACGCTCGACATCGCGCGCAAAGACAATCCACACATTGCCTTTAGTCACGGCATTCATTACTGTCTCGGGGCGCCGCTGGCGCGCGTCGAAGCCCAGATTGCTATTGAAACGTTGCTCCGTCGGTTTCCCAACTTGCGCTTGTCAACCGAAGAGCTGGAATGGCGCGAAACGGTGACGCTACGAGGGCTGAAAGCTCTTCCTATAGCCTTTTGAGAAATGATGAATGATGAATGAAGACGAGAAAAAAGATCTGCGTTTTCGGACCCGCTCTTTTGCCCTGCGTATTATCCGCCTCTACTCATCTCTTCCAAAAACAACAGAGGCCCAAGTGCTTGGCCGACAATTGTTACGAAGCGGAACTTCTGTCGGGGCGCATTATCGGGAAGCAACGCGAGCGAGATCGACAGCGGAGTTCATAAGTAAAATTGAAGGCGGATCGCAGGAACTCGAGGAGACTGCATACTGGCTAGAACTCCTCGGCGCTGCAGAAATCATTCAGGAGGCAAGGTTGGCAGACTTGCGCGGGGAAGTGGAAGAGTTAACAGCAATCCTCGTTTCGTCTGTGAGAACTGCAAAGAAACAGCGACCATAGACGACATCTTTCCACTTTGTTTTTATTCATCGTTCATCATTCAGCGTTGAGCTCCTGCGCCCTCCATGCTACTTTCGCCTCACCTAAACAGGCAGGAGGAACCGCATGAAAGGCAAGATTGCCTATATCCCACAGGCACGAACTATTGAGTTCCACGAATTTGATTTACCCGAGGTTGAGCCGGGCGCGATTCTCGCCCAAGTGACGCGCACGAACATCTGCGGCTCGGAAGTCCACATGTGGAGAGGCGAGTTTGGCAAACGCGGCGTTATGCCCGGTCATGAGATGGTCGGACGGGTCTATAAATTGGGCAAAGGCGTCACAACCGACACCGACGGCCAACCGCTCAAAGAAGGCGACCGCATTGCTCCTGTCTACTATCGCACCTGCGGCCTCTGCGCCAATTGTCGCGATGGCAACGCCGCCGCATGTTTAACGATGGGCATTCGCGAGAAACGGCTGGTTCCACAAGATCCTCCTCACTTCCACACTCCCTTTGGCACCCATTACTACATTCAACCCGGACAACATGTATACAAAGTGCCGGAGAACGTGCCCGATTATGCGGCGTCGTCGGCGAACTGCGCGCTCTCGCAAGTGTTCTTCGCTCTTGATCGCGGCAACTTACGCTACGATGAGACTCTCGTCGTGCAAGGCGCTGGCGGGTTGGGATTGCACGCGATGGCTGTGGCGAAAGCGCGAGGCGCGCGCGTCATTGCGATTGATGGTGTTGACTTACGGCTCAAACGCGCAAAAACCTTCGGCGCTGATGAACTGGTCGATATTCGTGAGTATCCCACGCCGGACGCCAGGGTGCGCCGAGTCCGCGAGCTGACCAAAGGAATCGGTCCGGATGTGGTGTTGGAAGTCGCCGGCATTCCTGAAGCGTTTCTGGAAGCGATCAATCTCGTGCGCAACGGCGGACGGGTGCTGGAACTCGGCAATATTTCTCCAGGTCTCACTGTGACGATTTCGCCATCGTTCGTTACATTCAAATCGATTTCCATCCTTGGCGTAGCGACATACAACCCACATTATCTCCAGAAGTCGTTGCAGTTCTTATCTGAGCACATAGACAAGTATCCATACCATGAACTTGTTGACGCTGTCTTCCCGTTGGAAAAATCGGCGGAAGCAATGGACAAGTCGGATCGCAAAGAAATTACCCGCGCTGCGATCGAACCCTAGGACAATTGTAGGGTGCGCTTGCGCACCATAAAAAACCGGAGAGCAATATGAAAGACACATTAAAGCCCGGCATGTCATTCGAGAAGACGATCACAACTACGCCCGAGATGGGCATCTCCCACATGGGACCGGGAGTCCCCAGTATGTTTTCCACACCCTCCATGATCGGACTCATGGAGGGTTCTTGTGTAGAGTTTCTCACGCCGCACATGAGCGAGGGGGAACAAACGGTGGGATTTCATGTCAATGTTAAACATCTCGCGCCGACCAAGATCGGTCAGAATGTGCGTGCGAAGGTGACATTAAACGAAATCAAAGGCCGTCGCTTGTCGTTCACGGTTGAAGCGTTTAACGAGGATGGAACCAAGGTCGGCGACGGCACGCACGAACGTGCTGTGGTAGATATCAGCCGGTTTGCGGGGCAGTGACAAGGAACATAGAGTCATCAGGTCGTAAAGTCGTCAGGTCATTAGGTCGAAGCCAGTTTTAAGATCTTCAGACTTGCGCCTTTAAGACTTGATGACTTGATGACTAAAAAGGAGGATAGCGATGACAGAGCCTCTCAAAGCAGAAATGCCGCTCTTGATGGATCTCTTGGGCGGAGCGGAACGGGCAGCAGTGGTATTGGGGGCCGCGCAGCTTGATCTCTTTTCTCCGTTAGGCAATGGACCTGCAACTGCGGTACAGGTGGCGACGCAGAGCGGGCTCCCTGTGCGCGGCGTCGAGCGCGTGCTCAATGCCTGCGCGGCGTTAGGGTTTGTTGTTAAAGAAGGAGAGCAGTATCGTAATTCTCCTCTAGCCGATGCGTTTCTCGTCAAGGGAAAACCTGCGTATGTCGGCAACATGATCAAGCAGACAAACGATCGATTCCTCGCCTGGATAAAGATGCCGGAAGCAATCCGAACAGATAAACCGGTATTGCCGCTTACTGGCTCCGAGCTATTTAACGCGCCGGCCGAGGTGCTTGACAATTATGTCCACGGCTTATTTGACCTGGGCAAAGGATTGGCTGCGCGCATTACGAGTCTTGTGGATCTCAGCGCTTGTCGCACCCTGCTTGATGTAGCCGGCGGCTCAGGCGTGTATTCCATCATTCTGTGCCGTCAGTTTCCGCAATTACGATCTGTCGTGTTCGACCTGCCTCCCATTTTGGAGAGAACGCGAAAGATCATCGAGCGCGAGGAGATGACGGATCGTGTGAGCGTACGTGAAGGAAATTATTTTAACGATAACTTTGGTTCCGGGCTCGATGCGATCCTTTTGTCCAATATGCTCCAAACCGAAGGACGTCAGACGTGTCGCATGGTGCTCAAGAAAGCTTTCGCGGCGCTTAACCCAGGCGGACAAATTCTCGTGCACGGCATTATGCCGAATGCTGATCGCACCGGTCCCGTGCAACAGACGATCTTTTCCGTGTTTATGATGATGGTCTTTCCTGAAGGCGAGGCGTACCCAGGGGAAGAAATCATCGACTGGTTGCACGAAACCGGTTTTGTGGAAGGAAAGAAGATGTTGCTCCCGCCGCCAGCATTTTCCTCGCTGGTGATGGCGCGGAAGCCTGACTAAGCACAATTTCGGTGCGCAAGCGGACCCTACCCCAGCAATTCCCTTGCTCCCTAGGACATTCTCCTCGTATGCTCACCGATAATTCCCTCGCCCCTTGGGGGCGAGGGCTAGGGTGAGGGGTTTCTGCAATGGAAACGGGACTCAGTAGTTTGTCCATGTAGGGGCAGGCCCCTGTGCCTGCCCAACTTTCAGGCGACCACGGGGGGTCGCCCCTACAATACACCGCAAAACTACACTACTTGATATCTGCTAAAGCACTATCAATCGCCGCCTGAAACGCCGAGAACGCCTGTGCTCCACTGAGCCGCTGCACCACCTTCAGTTTGCCGTCATTCCCGTCTGGTGTCGCCAAGAAAAAGGCCGGCGTCCCGGTCACGCCTGCTTTCTGCCCCTCTGCCATATCCTTGCGGATTGCCGTTGCATATGTTCCTTCGTCCAGACACTTCTTAAACGCCGTCTCGTCCATGCCCAGCGCCTTGGCATGACCCACCAAATCGTCTGGACCGATCGCCTGCTGATTGGTAAACAACCGATCATGCATCTCCCAGAACTTCCCCTGGTCCTGTGCGCAACGTGTCGCTTCTGCCGCCTTAAACGCATTCTTGTGGATCGACTCGAGGGGAAAGTCCCGGTTGATGAATTGGAGCTTCCCAGTCGTCACATAATCTTTTTCAATTTGTGGCCACG
>CAZUFQ010000300.1:2441-7727 GCA_964618735.1 uncultured Enterobacteriaceae bacterium | reverse complement strand
ATCGGTGATGAAATGATCCAGTTGTCCCACTTTCTGCCCAATCACATTCAGGTACTCCAATGGGCTGTCGTTATTACCTGGAATTTGCGCGAGATTGACCAAGCCAAGTACTGACGAGAGCGGTGCTCGCAAATCGTGAGAAACTTTGTAGACGAAATTATCGAGCTCAGTATTTCTAACTTTTAATTCCTCTTCTATTTTCTTTTCCTCCTATTCTTCAAGTTTTCAAATTAATACCCTTGAACCACCATACCATTGTATCATAAACCGCAACTGCGAGTGAGCTCCGAGTAGGCCGGCATCTCTTCCTGGTCTACTTGCCCATCCTCAAGAAATGAAGCAATGCGTTCTGTAAGCCCATTCGTTTCTTTCACGTAACCTTCATAAAGTTTGAAATGCATATCCAAGGTTTGATCAGAAATTCCGTTGAGACCGCTGAGAAGAAATTGTCTCGGCTTATAGAGTTTGAGCTGTTGCATGACATAACCTCCGATGTGAGATCACGGACAAACAAGCAGTGATTCAGTTGCGCGGCGCACTTCTGTAGGTGGCAATCACAGTGAGCACTAGTCCCAACCTCAGACCTTTCCTCGTCTGCTCTTGGGCCATTCTCTCACCCGGCAGGGAGAGGGCGGAGGTGAGAGGCGTCAACGGGTTACCTGCTTGCCGCCTGCACCTGTAGGTTGTTTATGACTTTTTCGACGCCGTCAGTCTGGCGCGCTATTTCCCCCGCACGCTGTTTTAGCGATTCGCTGTCTACAACTCCGTTAAGGGAAACGACTCCATTGTTGGTGTCGACGTTAATTCGTGTGAGCGTAATCGCCTTCTCCTCCGCTAAGTGTGTTTTCACGCTTGCGGTAATGGAGGCGTCGTCAATATTGCGCCCTGCGGTCTTTCCAGTCAGAGATACACAACCTGTGAGAAAGACGCTGGCAAGGACCACAATAGACAAGATGCGAGAGAAATACATCACTTTTTGTTCTCCTTATGCTGACCAAATTTAATTTCTTCATACTTTCCGCAATAGACGTGCCAGAGTGAACAGAAAAAACCTTCGTTTTTCCGCGAGAGTTCTGTTGCCCTTTGCCGAGTGTGGCTATTTCCTCACTTGTAGTATGAGTTTTTCACCACGCTGGTTTCAGGCGAAAGGTTGTCCTCTACGAGCGGCGACTCATAGGCGGCGTTTTAATGTAGAACCGCATTCTGACCAGGCGGCGCGGGAGCAACAAGAGCAGCATGCGCAATGGGACCGCCCGCTTCGCCGTTGTGCTCCGCTTTGGCTTCCTCAATGAGCGCTGCGACATTCCGTTTCGCCACAGGAAGCCGCAACGTGATTTCCCGGCCGACTTCATCTTCCGCCCGCGCCAAATTTACGTCACGAAGCTGGAGGAGCGTCAACACGGAATTGATGCCCATATCCATCATACTAAACGCCGGTCGTAGATCGACGGAGTAGCGACTTCCATAAGCAGAGAAGAATTCATGACCATCTTTTGTTGAGATCATACGCACGTCAACGCCCACCTGCCAGTTGGCGAGCAGGAATAGATAGTACGCTTCATAGTTCTTCACTTCTCCATACACGACGGCGTCTGCGCCAATCCAACGCCCTAGCTCTTGGGGAGAGACGGACTGTAATGCTGCTCCATTAGTGACGCCATGGTTACGAAGCACTGTGTCAACAGTATAGATATTGACAATAGAGAATTCTCGCTGCGCGAGATAGCCGGTCAGGGAGCGACGTAAGCGGTTGGCGTAGGTCCACGCCCAAGCGGATTGTTTGTCGGCGTCACGAAAACTCAAGGGAATTTTGTTGACGACAAACTGGGCGCTGCCGTGATCGACGAAGGGCAGCACAGCAATGCGTTGGGGCGGGTTCTGCGCATAATCGTCAGCCGCTGTTGTTTTAATTCCACCCGGATCAAATTCCACCAGATGATCAAACCACGTCTTGCGACCATGCGTTTCTAGCCCTTGCTCTTCCACAAAGAAGGGGCGTTCTTGATAGTGAACGGTTGAACAGCTCGTGCAGGCGAGCAGCATGATGACGAAGCCTGCCGTCCATAGCGTTGTGGGTCTTGCCGGGCTCGATTGGGCAAAATCAGACCAAACGCGCAGGGAAAAATGATAAAAATTTGTTGGCATCATAGAAACGCCCCAACGTAACAACCTTGACAACCTTGCAGCCAGGCTAGCGGTGACTCATATCATAGGAAGAACCAGCTTGCAGTTTATTGTTGTCTACCGCGACAAGGAGTCCATCTTTCCCCAAGTCGACCTTGAGCGCTTCCCAAGGAATGTCTAAGGGTTTCCCGCCCATGCCCAGCACTGTTCCAGATGCGATCGTCGCATACACGATGCGCCCAGTCTGCGGATCAATCATCAATTCTTGCAGATCGCCAAGTTTCTCGCCTTGTAAATTTTTGACGGTCACGCCGACCAGCGCCTTGCTCGACACCAGGGTCTGCTGCTGCGTGGGCTTGGTCGTAGCTAACGGGATAGCCGCCTCACGCTTCTCTTCCTCACGCTGCGCTTGCGTTTCAGCTGCGGGCTTCGTCGTATTGGCGTCGTGCGGCTTCTGCTCCTGAGACACATAAGGTTCCGGCGAGGCGGCAGAGGGAGGGGTGTGATTCTTATCGTCTTCTAGTTGCGCCCACGCTATGGGTGAGAGAAAGAGACTGCCGACAAAAAACAATCCGAGCGACGGTGCTATCATACGCATAGTATGCTCCTTTTACCGCTGAGTCTTTTGTTAAGTTAAGGCTGAGCTTCAAGGAGCAACCTGCATGCCAGGCAGGAAAGAGGCAAAAACAACCGAAGGCTAGGGATGCATCTGCTTTTGTAGATATTTCCCCGACAAAGAGATTGTGTTTCTCGCCATTTATTTTCCGTTTCCCCAGCTGCTCATGAGAACAAAGTATTTTTCATTAGCAAGAGGTTTATGGAACGCGCGATAAGAAGCTCCAAACGCTGGTTTTGTCAATAGTGAAATAAACGTAGCGGCAGGGACCATCCCTCTATTTATGAGGATGGGGATTTGACTGGCAGCGTGAAATAGAATGTCGAGCCCTTCCCAAGCGCAGACTCGACCCAAATTCGCCCGCCATGCCGTTCGATGATTTTTTTGCAGATTGCTAGCCCTACGCCCGGCTTTGGATAGGGCTCTTTTGAGTGCCGGCGCTGAAAGATGAGAAAGATCCGTTCGGAATCCTGTAATTCGACTCCCATACCATTGTCTTGCACAGAGAAGACCCATGCATCGTTCTTTTGCGTCGCGGCAACATACACCCAGGGAGGGTCGTTATTGTGAAACTTGATCCCGTTGCTGAGGAGATTGCGAAACACCAAGCGGAGTTGTGTTTCGTCTCCCCATACGATCGGCAAGGAATCGTGCGTTATCACTGCTCCCCTGTCAACAATCGAGCCGCGGAGGTCGGCGATCGCACCGGCTAACAAGGCTTCTCCCTCTACTTCGGTATATTCGAGACGTTGCGTGCTTGCTTCGGAGTACGCCAAGAGATCAAGCAACAGCCGCTGCAAGCCGTTCATTCCATCACCTGTATATTGAATGAATTTATCCGCCTCTTCATCAAGTTTGCTTTGATAGCGTGCGGCCAGAAGTTGTACATAACTTGTGACGATGCGCACAGGTTCTTGCAAATCATGAGCGGCAAAACGAGTCAACTGTTGCAATTCAGCAATCGTCCACTGTAACTCCGCCGTCCGTTCAGCTACGCGCTGCTCTAATGCGGTGTTGAGGGTGTGAATCGCCTCTTCCGCCTGCTTGCGTTCGGTGACGTCAATACTGACGCCGCGCAATGTGGTCGGCTGCCCGTCTTCAACGATAACGGAGACAAGATTGCGCAGCCATAGCACTCGGCCATCGGCAGTCACCATGCGATGCTCAATAGCATACTCTTTCTTTTGCTCCACCCTTTCTCGGAATGATGCGACCACCCAATCTCGATCTTCTGCATAGGTATGATCCCGCCAAAAATTGGGTTCATTAAACCAGGAGGCCACGGGATAGCCAAGAAATCGTTCGGCTTGTTTACTAACAAAAGAGAAGTGTAGAGTGCGCGCGTCACATTCCCAGACGATACTCTCCAGCGAGTTGACCAGCGCTTCATACGTCTGCCATGCGTGGAGTAGGGCTTCTTCTATACGCGTGCGGTCGGTCACATCATGGACGATAGAATAGAGAAAGTTGCCCCCGTGCAGCGCAAAGGGGGTCGAGTAGACCTCAACCTTGCGGATCTCGTTGGAAGCAAGGCGATGCTGAAAACGAAAATACGCGCGTTGCTCATACACTGCCTTAGCCAGCTCTGGAGCAACATGCTCGGGAGGCAGAAAATTGAGATCAGTAATTTTCATTTGTTGCAGCGTTTCTCGGGCGTACCCATAGAATTCGGCTGCTGCTAAGTTCGCGTCAACAATAGCGCCCGAATCGAGATTGATCAGCAGCTTCACTGTACGATCTTTCTCAAACATGTAACGATGTCGCTCTTCACTCAGGCGCAGACTTTCTTCTGCTCGTGCGCATGCAATCATCTGGGCAGCTTCATTGCCAATCAGCTGTAGCAGCTGCAGTTCCTCCGGAGTGGCGCTCCGTGGAGTCTTATAGCCCAGCGCTAAAATCCCCACCGGCCGCGTTTCGCTCACGAGCGGCGCTATCCAGCTACTTTTCACAAAGTGATAGCGCTCGCGTAGCCGTTCGCTGATTTGGGAACTGGAGGCGACATCAGCGACGACCATTGGCTGTCCTCCTTGAAACGCGCTCAGAGCAACGGAAAACTCTTCTTGTATGCCAATCTTTTCCTGGGGAAATCCCTCGGCGTGCCAGCCATAGGCGGCAACGCCATGTAATTCGCTTCCCGCAGGGTTCGTCAGCCACAAGAAACCGTAGTCCGCGCCGAGCAGTCGTTGTCCTTGAGCAAAAATCACCTTGGCAATAGCAATAAGATTTGAGACGGGGGCTGAGTCGTCAGCAGGCTCACCAGGGGTCCTTTGTTCTTGTGATGGCTGGATCATGGACCGACACCCATAGGAGATCCACAGGGGAGACCGATGGCGTCAGTGTCGCTCCTCCATGATCTCTTATCTATTTATTATTGACGATGGCGACGCACATTCAAGGCAGTCCACCGGCGCAAGGGAACCGATGACATTGGCTATTTCTTGATACCCAGCCCAAGTGTCAGGTTTAACCAAAAAATTTGCCTGTCCCAATTTATTCGCCTTTCCCTCGTTTTTTTTGGAAACGGGCGGTGGTAGGGCAAGGACGGG
>CAZUFQ010000300.1:0-2431 GCA_964618735.1 uncultured Enterobacteriaceae bacterium | reverse complement strand
AATCAACATTAAAGGCAGTCCACCGGTGCAAAGGAGACCGGTGCATTATGGTATTTCTTGATACCCCGCCCAGGTGGAAGGTTTAACCCAAAAACTTGCTGCTCCCAATTGATACGCCCGTTTCTCGTCTTCCTTGGAACGAGAGGTCGTGAGGACAAGCACGGGCAGAAGATCCAGCATAGGATCAGCTTTGAGGATAGCTAATATCGTATGTCCGCTCATTTTGGGAAGATTGAGGTCAAGGAGAATAAGGTTTGGGCGAGGCGCACCCATCTCTTTCGCCTCGCGTCGAAGCAAGGTGAGGGCTTTTTCCCCATTTTCTACAGCGGTTACTTGGCATAGCAGTTGGCTGGTTTTCAGAGCCTCTATGACCAAGCGTACATCAGCTGGGTTATCTTCAACTAACAAAATTCTCCACATATCAGATCTACATTCCCAGCGTTTTACTCTATTGTTGGCTGCTGATTCGTTCGTTTCTATTTCATAGCTCCCTTTCGACACCGTATTTGAACGCAGATCCATCGATACACCTGCGTTCATCGATTCATTGACAAATATGAAGGAGCCGCGATTTATGGACTAACACCGACAGAGCTTTCCTTGCGTTGTCCTTCCCTACCTTATAGGTTTCCGTCCATTTCTCACGGCTGTGTGCCTCGCAAACCCTATACCGAAAAAAAGTACTTAAATATCAAGGTTTTTCTTAGTGAAACGTTTGGCATAGGGGATTTTCACACCAAAGATGTAGAATTTATCCCTACAGCTCACCTCCTTAGCACTCGACGAGTTCTGGTGGGCGCATATCATTGACTGGCAACCTCCTGAAGCGCATGCGGCCTCCTTGCCGTTTACTCTTCGACAGGCTCAAGACAGACTTTGTTGAAGCGTGCGTTCAGCGAGTTCTATGCTTGCCAGAATTTGTTATGCACCCCCAGAATACTCACTGCTCGCCCTTTGGCGCCCTATTTGCGGAAGTCAATCTCATAAATTTTAGCAAGGAGAAGTCTTATGAGAAAAAAATACTTAATGGTCGGAGCTGCTTCCCTCTTCCTCTTGAGTCCGTTGCAGTCCACTTTCGCATACGACGGAAGTAGAGTGAGCATTGCTGAAGAAAAGGCCGCAATAGCTAAGGAAGAGGCTGATGTTGTTCGAGACTCCCAGGCTTTAGAAGATCGCAGGGCGCTCCTCGAAGAACGAAAAGCCGCACTTGCAAAAAGAGAGAATGGCGCGACTGACCACATGAGCGCTACCGAAGTAGATCAAGAACTAGCGGACCTCCACGCCACGGAAACCGAGCGGGGCTTAGTGCTCACTCTTAACGACGTCGTATTTGAGGCAGATCAAGCAAGGCTCACGGATAGCGCCATGCGGAAATTGTATTCCCTTGTGACGCTTCTCAAAGAGCATCCGCGCCGTCAGATTTTTATTGAAGGATACACAGACAGTAGCGGGTCGGACTCCTATAATCTCCCTCTTTCCCAAGCGCGCGCGGATGCGGTGCGAGATTTTCTCGCGTCGGCTGGAATTAATCCAGAACGAATTACTGCGCGAGGATATGGCGAAGCGAACCCGGTAGCATCGAATACCAATGAAACCGGACGCCGCGAGAACCGACGAGTTGAGATTGTAGTGACGCGGGAAGGGAAATAAGAGAAAGTCGTTGAAAACGGACAATCTCCTCGATGCGGTCAACGCAGAGGTAGGGGCTTGATTGATCAAGCCCTTGCGTGGGTCCGATGAATCGGACCCCTACCGTGGTATTCCCCAAGAGGTAGACTGAAACTGCACTAGCGATTGGGCTCGGCCGGCTCGGAGACATGCTCCAGAGTTTCTCCAACGAGATCTCGATTGCCGGTCTCGACCGCTAAATCCCCGAGAGACACAATGCCAACCAAGCGATTCCCCCGATTGAGCACTGGCACTCTGCGAATCTGGCGCATTTCCATCATCTGAGCCGCGGTCTCTACGTCCTGGTCCTCAAAGCAATACACTACTTCAGGGGTCATTGCCTCGCGTACGCGAGTCGTATTCGGGTCACATCCAGCAGCCACAGCACGGATGGTGATGTCACGGTCGGTGAGCATGCCCACCAGCCGCTCACGCTCGCACACCGGCAAAGGACCGACCTCAAGCCGACTCATCTTCTCGGCAGCTTCTTTTAGCGTTGCGTCGGGCCGAACAACTTCTACTTGCGGAGTCATGACGTCACGTACTTTCATAGTAAACCTCCCTCATGAAAGTTCGAATCGCGGGGCTGTCATTGCGAGGAGCAACACGCGATGAAGCAATCTCTGGTTTTAGGCAAGGATTGCTTCGCGGCGCTGCTCAGAAACAAAATGAACCTATCCCGCCCTTTTCGTCCCGGAGGGACGCACGGAGGTAGCCAGGTCGTTTACGGCCTGGGTTTGTGGCCCCCACCATCACCGCGTCA
>CAZUFQ010000299.1:0-7727 GCA_964618735.1 uncultured Enterobacteriaceae bacterium | reverse complement strand
AATGTCCGATCGCGGATATCCTGCTCTACTGAACGGGCCAACGTGCGCCACAGCTTCTTTTCATAGTATTCGAACAGTACATCAAAGACGATTGCTCCTAAAGAGAAAAGACCGAGAGCTAGGATGCGTGGCCTGGTCTGTGAAGGTAAAAATCGGGAGGGGCTGGGTGCTCCTCTGTTGAGGACTGTGGCCAAGATGTCGGCTACGGCCAGGGCCGGCAAAAAGCTGATGAAGATCCGCGCCACAGCTGTCGACAGGGCTAAGCCTACCAAGCCGGGATCGAGTTGGGATGTGCGGAGCAAGCGCCACAGCGGGTGGCCAGCCGAAGGGGAGTGTTTGTGTACCGCGCCATTGTCGCTTTGGAACACCTCGACCAAAACGCTACGAAGCAGTGTTTCGGTATCGTCCTCAAGCAAGGCTGGATCAAATTTCAGGAGGATGCTGCCCGTTATGGGATTGGTCGAGACATCTTGTATGCCCTGCAGCTGCTTGGCCGCTTGCGTAACCCGCTCGGCGAGCACCTCTTTCCTCTTCAAGACATCAGCCTGCCAGCGCTCCCGGCCTGGAATGGCGGAACGGAGACGGAGTTGGAAAGAATTGTGCGGATCGTGATGTGAGGGAGTCTTCACGTGTCTTCCTCTGAGGCCTCAGGCCTCAGCAGCATAAGAAACTGTGTCGGGCGGGAACCTATCATAGGCAGGACTTACGCTCAATGATCGTAAATATCTGATTTTCGCCCTCTCATGTCGCATTTTTTCTACTAAATATGAAGCCCAAGCGTAAGTCCTAACGTATATAAATAAGTAGAATTACGTATATCAATGATGAGGAAAAACTTCCTGAAGCTTTATGAGTGCTGCGTAGACATAGCACAAACCTGGCTCAACTGGCTTACTTGTTTCTTCCGCTTTGTCTGTCTACTATCGATGCGCCAGGACGTTATCTTCTGTTACCTTCGATAGATACCAAACGTGCCGCTAAATGAGACGCCTCGGGTTGGTACGATCAATAGGCAATCGAGAAAAGAGTAAAGGAAATCGCCCTATGACGAATCCTGACACGCTAGACTCCATCAGTTTGATCATGGAAGACGTCGGCGAACTTGGTGTGTCGCTCTACGTCGGTAATCATCTAGCGATGAACAATGAAGCCGGCACACTGTTGGGGAACGGTATTACAGCCGTTGTGAATTGCACCTTGGAGATTCATATTGACAGGCCGATTCTTGGCATCGAATATATGACGGTCGGCTTTTACGACGGTTTCGGAAATCAAACGACAGAATTGGCGGCGGCGGTGTACACCCTAAACCAGATGCTGTCCAAGCGCCCCCCGGCGTACCAGTGGGACAACTACATGGCGAAAAATGTTCTGGTCGCCTGCAACAAGGGCCAGAGCCGTTCGGTATCGGTTACGTCGTTCTATCTTTGCCAGAAATATCCCGAGCGCTTCACCTACGACTCGGCGGTTGAATTCGTATCGGAGAAACGAAATTATCCGGAAGGACCGACGGAGGGCATGCGCAAACTCGCCGCTGATCTACTAGCCCAGATCGCCAAGTACGGTCCAAACGCAACGCTCTTCACCATTTTGCCGCCCACAACGTCTACCTCAATAACGCGATGACACTATCCCAGGCCTGCGGCTGGTATTGTCAAGTTATGAAGGGACTTGTCAAGCGTCAGCCTCAGTGACGTAATCGCGGCATGGAAATACAGCCAGTCTCTCCCTGCTATAAGAATCATCGTTTTCCCCCCGAGATCATTAGCCATGCCGTGTGGCTCTATCATCGCTTCTGTCTCAGCTTCCGGGATGTCGAAGAACGGTTGGCCGCGCGTGGGGTAGGCATCAGCTATGAGGCGGTGCGACAGTGGTGTCTGAAGTTTGGCCAGGAATTCGCCAAACAGCTACGCCACCGCCAGGGAAGGCCCGGCGACACCTGGCAGATGGATGAAGCAGTGGTCACCCTTGCAGGAGGACGACATTATTTATGGCGGGCGGTCGATCAAGATGGTCAACTGCTGGATATTCTTGTACAGAAACGGCGGGATACTCGGGCGGCGAAACGTTTCTTTCGCAAGTTGCTGAAGGGTTTACGGTATGTCCCTCGCCAGCTGGTGACCAATTAAACTGGGCAGTTGTGGAGCGGCTCGGAGAGAACTTTTGCCCAGCGTTGCTCACTGCCACGACAAACGCGCGAACAATCTAGCCAAAGTATCGCATCAGCCAACACGCCAACGAGAACGTTACATGTGCCGCTTCAAATCTCCAGGGCAAGCCCAACGCTTTCTTACGACTCATGGCCCGATCAACAATCTCTTTCGCCTCGGCCGCCATCTCTTGCCCGCTCGCTATTATCATACCCTTCGCTCTCGGGCGTTTACGATGTGGCGTGTCGTGACAGAGCTCCCGCTAGCCGCGTAACCATCATGAGAAGAAACACCCGACTACAATATCTTTTTTGTTCTTCCAATACCTTGACAAAACCGTAGAGCCGATTCTTGCGGGAGTAGTTGCCCAACTTGCGCAGGAGCAGGGCGGAAGAGATTTTGCCCGCTTTGATGGAGAGCACGACTTGGAGCAAGTCCTGCCAGTAAGTCTTTCTCAGCTCTCAGTCAATCACGTCGGTAAAGAGTGCATCGATGTGGAATATGGGCGGCCACTTGATGCAGCTGTGGGCGAACAATATCCAACTGGATTTCACATACAACATGTGAACGGGGCAAAGCTGACAGGGCAAGTCGTTATTGATCCCAATGGCGCAAGAATTACGGAGATAATCGCGTCCATGTCCAGCCACCATTGCCTTGCCGGCTGAACAACAGCCGATTGTGCAAGCCCTGCTTGTCTTCCAGCCAAAATTCCATTGTCTCCGGGATCAACACGATCCCTCCCCAGTGCGGCGGCCGTGAGATTTGGCGTCCCTCGTACCGCCGCTCGAATTCAGCGCATTTAGCCGCTAGCGCTGCATGATCGACATACGGACTACTTTGTTCCGACACCCAGGCGACGATTTGATTGTGGCGTGTTCGTCCGGCAAAGAAGGCGTCAGAAATCGCGGCTGAAGTTTTGCGGGTTTTCCCGGTCACGCTGATCTGCCGCCGCAGCTGGGCCCAAGACGCCCAAAACGCCAAGAGCGACGCATACGGGTAACGCTCCAGCTCGCGTATCTTGCGGCTCTGATAACTGGTGAAAAACGTAAAGCCATCGGCACTGACGTCCTTGACCATAACCGTCCGTGTCGACGGACGTCCCTCCGCATCAGCCGTGGACAGCGTCATCGGCTGCGGCATGAATTGTCCTCCACCGGCTACACAAAACCAGTGGCGGGCCAGCTCGATCGGGTCGTTCGCAACCAGATCAGAAAACGGGTCACACCAAGGCTCATCCATAAAATTTTCCTGACGTGTTTGCATCTAGGCCAAAGCAAAAGGCTTGGTGAAGATCATATATTTGAGCTTGTGTGTCTTGATCTTCTCAGATCGCCGCGGCTCCTTCGTACACGCACACGAGTAGTATTCGTTAAAGTCCTGCACTGTGGCAAAGCCTGGAGGCAACTCGACTCCTGGCTCAAAGAACACGTCGTATTGGGGGACATGTTGAAAGCCAAGCCGGGCGTAACATTCATGTTCGGTCGGCTCGGCGCGAGACAGCAAGCCGTGGCCGCCAAACAGGTGCCGGTAGTCTTTTGTGACGGTCTCGAACAACAGGCGGGCGATGCCGCGGCGACGATGTTCGGGCCGGACCGCCAAGTTAAACGTCGAATGCAGGTTTGCGGGAAACTCTTCGCCGTCGCAAGTGAAATTCAGGCGGTTCGAATCCCTAGCGAGAATGAAATTCGGCTGCTTCGAGACCAACAGCGTGCCTACCATCCTGCCATCTTTGTCAAACGCGGCGAACCGGACTCCGGTCTCGGCGAACGTTTGCTGAACAGCCTCGACTGTTGTGTACTGTGTATGAATGATGTTCGACACAACGTCGTCAGGTACGTGTCCACCGCGCGAGACCGCCAGATCCGATGAGACATCGGTCAGTAGGCGCGAGACCTGGCGCACGGAATCGTCATTGGCGAGGTCGATGATGTTAATAACCAGTTGCGATGGCTGCATGGTTCCCCTCCCTCTTCTTGTTCATTCCAGCCCTGTTTTTACCAGGAGACCAACCAAGATTGGGGCAGAGAGGATCTCTTTGTATCGAGAGACGATGTGAAAATCAAACGGATCGATGAGATCTCACGAACAACTATAGGAGAAATTGTCTTGGCAAATGAAGACTAAATTAAAAAATAGGTTCCGGTACAATTCGCAGAATGAAAATAAGGGAGCGCCTCCTCGACGTGTTGCTCATGCAACCAGCACAGCCTCCCATACTTGTGGAGTTCGTGGGCGAGCGGGACACAGAGTCGAGATGTCAAACTGATCCTTCTTTATCTGGTGGATAAGTTCTATACCGGTGATCGTGGTGGACGCGTGTTTGAAGTCCTTGAACCCCAGCATAGGCCTCACTCGTTGTTTGGCTCGACGATGGTCTTGTTCAATCAAGTTGTTTAAATATTTGTTCGTCCTCACTATGAGATCTGCTGGAAGAATTCCCTCCTTCTGGAGTTCCCCTGCGGCTTCATGCGAAGCTGCAGAGCCATCCAGCGTGATCTTCTGCGGGATGCCTCGCTTTTCAACTGCTTGCTGTAAGAATCGCTTGGCTGCGGCAATATCGCGGTGTTCACTCAAGAAAAAGTCCACGGTCTTCCCCGCTGCGTCTACCGCCCGATAGAGGTAGCTCCATCTGCCTTTGATCTTGATGTACGTCTCATCGACTCGTCAGGATGGGCCGACCGGGCGGGCATAACTGTGCCACCGCTTCTCGAATGCTGGGACATACCGCTGCACCCAGCGCATGATGGTGGTATGCACAAGGAGGATTCCTCGCTCCGCCATCATCTCCTGCAAGTCTCGATAGCTCAGTTTATAGGTGAGGTACCACCGCACGCAAAGAATAATGATCTCTTGATCAAAGTGACGGCGCGTGAATAGAGCTGCGGAAGTGTCATCGAGTTGTATCATTAACCATGTTTATCACTTCAGCTCGGTTCCTGCACCAGAACCCTCGCCGAAGCGTATGGGAAAACGGGGCAGGCAGAGGCAGGACTTGAGGTGCTGACCGAAGCGCTGGTGTTGGTTGACAACACTGAAGAGCGCTTCTACGAGGCGGAGCTGTATCGGCTTAAGGGCGAACTCCTGCTGACGCAGGACAACAAAAAACAAAGAGCAAAGGGCAAAAAGCAAAAAGAGAAACGAGCCCCCACCTCTCACCTCCAGCACCCAACAGGCCGAAGCGTGTTTTCTCAAAGTCATCGACATTGCCCGCAAGCAACAAGCCAAATCCCGGGATCTGCGTGCGACCAGACGCCACGCACACTTGTGGCAGCAACGGGGCAAAGCGAACAAAGCTCACCATGTGTTATCAGCGGTCTACCATAGGTTCAGCGAAGGCTTTGACACCAAAGACGTGCAAGAGGCGACAGCTCTGCTGACCGAGCTTTCCTACACCAGGATTCCTGCTGGGTTTTCGTCTTGTTCATTTCTAGCGTCTCTGCTCATGAAAGGTCATTTTGACCGGACATCCTCATCCTATCCCGGCAGCGTCTGATAAGGCCTCTTTATGGTAATATTAGCCTGTCAAAACTCTAATGAAATCAAAGAATGTATGCACAGGGTGCGAGCAGCTACAAACTTCCAGGGAATCCAGGCTTGTTAGCACTGGAGTTAGCAACAAGGAAAAGAAAGGGACAACACGGAGAGGAAAAAAGTTTTGAAAGATTTTCAGGAACTTTCTTTTCTCCCTTATCATGCCTCCTTCTGCTCTTAACTTGTATATCATCTCCCGTTTGATCGTCTGTATCAGACACTATTCAATCAAGCAGAACAGCTAGCTGTAGCCAAGCTCATGATTTCTTGAAAAGAAACGCGCGCGCTGCGTCGCGGCGCGCCTCTTCCAGCACCCCTGCCCGTTTATCCTCTGAGACAACTTTTAGTAAAGGAGCAGCTTTCGCTTCAGCCATAAGGTCAATCTGTGTCCGTTCGTCTGGATTACAGGCAAGGTAAAGCCGGAGAAGTTCGGCGTCGTTATCATGTTTGTCTGTGTTACTCGAAGACCTGGAGAGTTCGCGTCTAGGAGCAGACTGCTCAAACCGGGCCTCAATTTCCCGTTCGGTAACAAGTGGGCCTTTGTTTCTTTCAAATGCCGCTTTTACCCATGCATTATGGTTGCGAATGGGTTCCTTCGCGTTTTTCTCTTGTTCGACGAGATAATTAAGAGAAAGACGGAATTCTATGGCAGTCATGTCCGGTAGGGCATTGGCAATTTGGATAATCGTCTGTTCTCGAATTTTCCATTCTGACGGTGGAATACGTAGTAACGCGCTCACGTTTGTTTGTTTAATATTCATACATACATACATACCCTGACCGTCAGGCCTAAGATCTTGTACCTTACCCCCCCCCGTCAGGCCCAAGTTTATCCCTCTTTTTAAGACTCCTTTGGCTTCGTTTAACGTGACTGCCCGGAATACAACCTCGTGGTTAAGTTTGACGCGGAATCCCTGTTCTGTCGCTGAACGGAGGACTTCTTTTTTTATGATGCCTCCTTCTTTTTGTATAACGTTTATAGCCTTTTTCACCCCATCTGGCGTCGCGTTCGTTTCCTGAGCAATTTGACGGTACGAAGTGAGGCGACCTAAGGTTTCCGCACTTTGCAGAGAACACCATACAGCCCATTGCAGGGGAGCTAACAATTTTATAGCACCGAGATTGAGAATAGCTTGGGTCTGACCGTCAGGCCCAAGCTGTATAGGGGTCAGGCCCAAGTCTGACCCGACCGTCAGGCCCAAGTACTTGGGCCTGACGGTCAGTGCTTGGGTTGTACCGTACTGTACAAGTCCTTCTCCCTCACGGTCTAGTATAAGTACTTGTCCCTCACGGTCAGACCGTAATGCTTGGGCCTGACGGTCTCTTTTCGTATTTTGTCTCTTATGGTCAGACCCTTGCACTTGTACCTGAGGGTCAGGTACAAGCATTTGTTCCTCACGGTTGGTTTGTAGTGCTTGAGGGAGATTCGTATTACTCGATATCTGTGGTGACGAGGGAGGATTTTCTAATAATTCAGCATTATCAAGAACTTGCTGAACAGGGGCAGATGGTTCAACTGATAAACCAAGAAGATCAAACGCCGAAAATCGGCGGGTTTGCTTTTCAAAAACTGCGGCGAAGGCTTCGCGCGAGTTTGCCTTTTTAGCTGACCCCCGCATCCACCGCCTCCGCACGATGATCACTCTCTACTCCAACCTCTAACTCTTCCTTTATGCTCTTCACCGGTTCGAGTCCTAAGCGCGCTAGCACCTCACGCCCGAGCTCCATAAAGTCTCGAGCCCCTGTACTTTTCCTATCATGCTGAAAGATGGTCCTCTTAATAGTTGAGGTTTCCTCAATTTTTACCGAAGGTGTGATAGTTGTCTCAAACACTTTTGTCCCAAATCGCCGTCTGATGACGTCGCTCATTGCTTGGTGCAATTTTTTCCGCCCATCAAAGCGATTAATCAGGAAACCAAGGACATCCAGTTGATTGTTCACCATCTTGACGTCCCTAATCAATTCTTCCAAATCCTCGTACCCGTCGAGCGAGTACTTGCTGCCTGATTCAAGTGGAATAATACACGCCTCTGATGCAACTAA
>CAZUFQ010000298.1:0-7744 GCA_964618735.1 uncultured Enterobacteriaceae bacterium | reverse complement strand
GGATTCCAGTAGGCCGGGGTCCAGTCCGCGCGTCGGCATATCGCTCACTACAGCCTCACTCAAGCGCGGGCGATAGAACACCAGAAACGACACGTGTTCAGCAATGATCTGATTGCGCCGTTCGTTGATACGAGTGATGCGCGCCTGTTCTTCGGCAAGTAGTGCACGCGCCACCGAGACATCGTATCGAGCCTCAGCGAGTTCATCGGCAACGACATTCAGGCGCGATTCCACCTGTGTCGCCACTCCACGTAATTGCCCGAGGATTTCCCGGCAGGCGATAATCGCGAGCCGATATTGATGAATCCGACCTTCGATGACGCGCAAGGTCGCTACGGTGTGTTCTACCGCACGCACGCCTGAGGAAAAAAACTCCGCTTCATCAGGATTATCTTTGACCCGGTCGTGGAGCCCTCTTAATACGTCATCAAGGATCTGATTCCCAGTGGCACGATTGCGTAGGTCGCCAAACCGAACGTTTGTCGTTTGGCTCCCTTCGGTTTTAAGCACTCCCGGCACTGCGAGATCGTCAAGAAAGAGCGGGATGTTATTAGTGGCTCCCACCAGCACGTCATGTTTACTCGCAATCGTATAGCTGCGCGCTTCTTCCGCTGGCGGCTTCTGCAGCCTCTCCGAGATAGTGGCGGTGCGAAAATCGTTCACCTCGCCAATAATCGGCAGCTGGTCGAGCACGTCGTCGCGTGTCGGAAGTTTTACCTTGAGCACATCAGCGGAGGTGCTTTCCTTTACCATGTCTAAAACTGATGCTTTTTGTATTTTCTGCACGCTGCCTATTGACGCTAGTGTTTCGCTAAGCGTAATTGCCGGACTCACACGCATTCCACTGACATTCACGCGCTGTCCAGACCCCAGCCGGTCAATAAACAGCAGATTCGGTCCGCTCGAGCTGGTCCCTTCGGGGGCAACGACCCGCTCGGTCGCAGGCGGAGTCTGGCGGATACGTTCTTGAAATGCGTCGATTGCCTCACGTGTCGCAACGGCACTCTCACCTTTAGCGATCGCCGCCAGAACTGGAGAAGTGGCTAAACGACTGGCTGCGTCATTGCCTAGCATCAACTGACGGATACGATAGATATCAGTTTGCGAGCGTAAAAATCCAAGATCAATCGCATCATTGGCGCGATTGACTTTATCTTCAAGAAAGCCGATGAATCCCTCTATTCCTTGCGTGTCGAGCTCTGCTAACTCTTCAGCGGTCAACGGCGCCGCAGTTTGCACTGCAGCCCGGAGCGTTTCCAGCAACGTCACGACACGAGCCCCGCTGGTCGTCAGGTTTGTCTGAAAACTGTCTTCAAACGGCATCTGAGGATCGTCCCACTCCCATCCTTCGTGGTCACTGAGCAGTTGCGCCCCTGTGGGGGTGTCGTTAGCAATCCAGATAACATCCCCCTGCCCCGGCGGTACGCTACCGGCCGGTCCCCAGGCCGCCCTGCCGTTGTTGAGAGTGAAGGCCATCCCATTGACAGCGTTTTCGGTCAGTCCCACTTGTGCGCCAACTACTTCGAGTCGCACCCATTGACCGAGCGGCGGGAGTGCGCCCATCGCCCGGCGGCTTGCCGTCCCGTCAACGCCGAAATTCAACTCATTCGCACCCCAGTAGGCGCGATGTTCCCACGATCCTCCTGAATCCCGCCACTGCAGCATGAGTGTCGTTGGTGGGTAATCAGGATCGATCTGCACGTAGACGAACAAGATATCCACTGGATTCACCAACAATGTTGTCGTGGCGTTCTGGAAATAATGCTGGTGGAACCCGGACACCTGTTGCGATTTATGCACGCGCGCGGCAACAAAGGGCAGCGTCAGTTCGAAGGTCTCAGGTTCGAGTTGCTCGGGGTCGGGGTCGGGGTACTTTGGTGAGGCGCCGGTTGTTGCTCTGACAATTGCTGTTTGTTTCTGTCGTACATTCGCGCGTCGGCGTAGCCAATCGGCGCGCTTAGCAACAAAACGGGCGATCGTCTGCTGGAACTCGGGATCGACTTTCTCAACATGCAATAGCTCCGACTCATACCACCTCTGCGGCACCGGTACGAGAACACGCACCTGCTCGACGCTTGAGGTATCGAACGGCCGCAGGGACGCGCTGGATTCGAGCACCAGGTCGATGTGGTCTGGGGGGACTTGGGCTGCGTCTAGCTGAACATGATTAGGGAAGAAATGATTGCGCCCTGTCCGTGGTCCGCTAGTATCTGTCGGCAGTCGCGTGTCCACCGCGCTCTTAGGCAAGACGCCGACAGGGGGCAGATAACGGAACTCGCTGGCGAGTGCGCTAATGGCAGTGTTTGCCAACGCCGGATCAGCGAGATGCTCGGCAAATTGCTGAATGCGCGCCTGCCACAGAAACGGCGTGCCAACGTCAGACAACAAGATGGGCTGCTGATTCTCCACTTCAGGATTAGGGATCAGATGCACGCGTCGCCTTGGTTTTCCTCCAGCTCGCACCACAGCCGCACGGTCAACAAAAATCGGCGCACCTTGGTCGTTAAATCCGACCAGGGCGATCGGCACGCCGACTTCTTCCCATGGCAAGGCGTCATTTGGCCCCAGTTGTCGTTCAACGTCAAAGATCGTGTAGGCAATGCGATTGCGCCATTGCGCACCGTTCACCGGAAGCACCGGGAAATTCTCTGCTGGCCACGGAAAGAAGTACAACACACTCGCGTCTACTTGTTGCCAATCTTCAAAAGCGTAGTTCGCCGGATCTTGTTCGCAGGCGTCTTCCGGATCAGGTCTGAAGTCAATTCTGGCAATCGTTGGTCTAAGAATTAGCACTCCGGCGGATTGGGCTGGCCCGCCTGCAGGGCCGGTGGACAACTGTGGTCCGACCCACGGAACCGAGGAAATCATCACTCGAAGCGTCGTTGGTATGAACACGTCTTCGCCCGTCATGCAAACACCCAGGCCTGGCGTCACGTGATACCAGTAGCGAACGCTTTCCGCTCCCATGACCTCCCGCTCGAAGCCCACTTCCAAGCCGGTGACCACACCAGGCGAAACAAGTTGCCCGCTCGCGGCAACGCGGCCCGCACGCCCTTTCTGCTCAACTTCAAGAGCGGGCGCTGTTAACGACCGGCCAGTGAACAGGTTGAGTCGCCTGTGCCAGTGTGTTGGAATCCCAGCGTCCATCGTCGAGAACTGGCCAACAACGACCTCGCCGTCCATCGGATTGACAATTGGTTTGACTGTCATCATCTCTGTCTCCGTCGCTTAGAGGAATCCGCTGCCATGGCTATACGCCCGGCATAGCGCCCTATTTGCGCATTCGAGCGTCGATCAGCGTTTTTACCCCTTCTACGGATCCACTCCCCGCTTCGGTCACAAGTTGTGTCGTAAAATCAGCAAGCTCGGCATCGCTCAGTTGCCGCGCGAGGGCATCGAGTTCTGGGACAAGTTGCGCCTGCACCAATGTGTTCACGATTTGTGGGGTGCGGTTGATCTCTGGGTTAAGGGCTTCCAACCGTTTGACCCCTTCGCCCATCTGCGGATCATCGAACCGCACCGCCACTTTCAACACCGCGCCACGGTCGATCGCTCGGGGCGCTTCCGGTTGTGGCGTGACCGGCGCTACGGTTTCGAGTTCATGCACCGCCGCACGTGTTAACAGATTCGAGTCCGTAAATTTCCTGGCGGCGAGCATCGAGACGATGTCCGCTGTGGCAATAGCACTCGCGCGACGCCGCACTCTTCCAAGATCACGCGTCAATCCGAGGTCTCTGATCCAGGACCCAAGGTCGCGCTCGGCATCGACATCATTGGTAATGAGCGGGACAATCGCGCCGGTGATCTCGGCTTTATACGAGATATTACGGCGACGGATATACCAGAGCAGATTAGCCCCGGCCAGCTTCTCGCGCCACGCTGCATCAGTAAGGTCTCGGCGGTCAAGAATGAGGGGCTCGGGTGTCCGTGGCAACTGCAATCCGCGCAGCACCTCTAACGGCTTGCGCAACGCTACCATCTGGGGAGCGGCTGGCAGCAACTGGCGGGTGAGCGAGGAAAGCGTCGCTTTTAGTCGGCGTACCTCCGGACGCGGGACGGTGATGAGCACGAGCACAGAAGTGGATTCTTGTTGCTCAGCACTAAGTGTGAGGTCAAGGGGCGGCAACCGGAGACTCTCTTCGACTAACGCTGGCGCTTCATCATCAGCAATGATCGAAAGGTCAACGTCAACGCCGACCGGGAAATACGCCTGTGTAAACGTATCCACGTCAATGGCGCCGGCAGGCATACGACCGACCGGCGGCAAGGCCAGGAAATGGTCAGTGGCGGCGAAGCGCCGTTCCGTCCGCCGACTGAGAATATCGTGGAGATGAAATTCATATTGCAGCAGGTGTGCTTCGTGTAAAGCCCGTGCCGCGACTCCGAGTCCAAGAACGCCGCCTTGCTCAGCGCCGACCTCGCGACGCACCAGGAACGGATCAACCCAGCGCACCAGCCCGCGTTCCAGAGCGATCATCGCCAGCGGCAGCACATCAACCGGCAAGCCGGGTTGTCCGCCCAGCACGAAAATTTCGCGTGCGACCCGTGCGCGGCGCAATCCTGCTTCCACGGTGGTTCCATTATCCGGGTAGGGAATCAGCGTCACCCCCACACCTTCTACGATGTCTCCATCTTCTACCGAACGGGCGCCGGTGATCGAGGTAGGATACGATGCAATAGGATTTGCTGAAAATTCAACTGGCCGCAGGGCGACGATAAACAGACCGGAACGGTTACGCGGGACGTCCCGGGGAAGGCGTAACAAGCCGAAGGAGGCATCGAGCCGCTGGATTTCTGGCACATCGATCAGATCGATGTCCTGCCCATGGGGCAGCACGACAAGTTCTCCTGACGGTGTGACCCCTAGACCCGCCTGGACGTGAATCGTCGTTGCGGCGTTCTCAAGAGCGGAAACCAATAGGCCGTTGACCACGCCTGCTCCATACACACGGCCGAGATCGCTCTGACGAGTTAAGAAGTAGTTTTGCTCGCGGGTCAGATCACGGGCTGCAAGGAAGCGACCGTCAAAATATAATGGCCGTCGCCGTCGGTCATCAGTAACAAGCACACCCGCAGCGGTGAGTTGCTCGACCTGCTCCCTCTCAAGTTCAACGCGGGCCGCCCCTGTGGTGAAATCAATCATAACCCGTCTCCTTTCGCAATCAGGCGCGTGCGGTATACGAATAGGCGGAAGTCATTGTGAAGGTGCTGCGGCTGCAGCGCTCCCGCCCGCTCTGGCCGAGGACCTGCGGCAGACGCAGTCGCGGGAATCTCGATGCGTGCAAGAAAGACGGCCGACTGGTCTTGCCCCGCCATATACTCCAGCAGCGGTTCAGGGTTGTGGTCCGGCTCGGGCTGGAACTCTGGCCAGGCATTGAAGATCGCGTCTTGCACCGCGGTGTGCTGCGCCGCTGGGTCAGCTATTGCCGCTATGTCTGGCCAGTGATTCTGCGGCAATGGCGGCCGGTCTTCAGGACGGAGCATCAGCCGTAACTCATATCCATCCCGTAGTCGTGCGGGTGCGACGGCGTCAAGCGCCTCAAACGCCCCGGCTGCAAATGCGGGAGTCTTTCCACGTTCGCACACGAGAAATCTGAGGAAAACATCGACCACGACGCCGTTGTAAGGATCATCGGCGAGCGGCGGTACGCGCGGATGCAGCGCCTGCACAAGTTGGTCCGGGTCTTGCGCGTTGTACCAGGGGGCCAAGCGGATACAGGCGCGGTGCGGCACTTCCACCAGCCGGCCGCGCCGATCAATGGCGAGCCCAGGGTTTACCACGATCTGTTCGGTTTGGCCTTCTGCCTCAGGAAGGTAGTCCACCCTGAGTCCCGCGATCGTTCCACTGCCGTGTAACAGTGCTAGCGCCCGGGCCAGACGCGCCCGGTGATAATTCTGCTCGTCTGTGAAATCCGCTGCATCAAGCAGTACGCCGGTTGCATAAGCGACGCGGTCGCGAGAGTATTCTGCAATTAGTGGATCATGTTGCGCACTCATACGGTATGGTCCTCACAGTACTACGAATTGTTAGGATCGCCTCCTTCGAAACGCGGATCAAGACTCGGCGGGCGTAGAATCAAGTCACGCAAACTGAGGTGGCTCTGGCCGACTCGTACTGGTTGTGGCTCGATAGGCGGCCCAAGGTAGGTATCAACACCGACAAGCGAGGCGATGCCGACCATGAACCGCTGGCTCGCGGTCAACACCCGCGCCTGCACATGCGCTGGGGTCTCGAGTTCAACGATGCGCCGAATGAGCCCGAGGCTTTGTGGTTCAACTTCCTCATGAACCAGCACGGTCACGCGATATGCGAGACGGTCAAGGAACGCCGCGACCGCGACTTCTTCCTGAGCGCTCTTGGGTAAATCCGCCGCAAACAGCGCGAGGAACTATTTGCGGGTTTCCTCACCGAGAAAGAGCGTATCACCCACATAGGAGTTTCCACTCACTGTTATCCCGGCCAGCAATGGATCCTGTTCATCGGCCAAGTCTGCGCCCAAAATGGTTGCAAACGTGCGCCGCAGCCGGAAATCCTCTAATACTACAATCTCACCTCCTCGCACTCCGCCCTCAGTTACGAGGTCGAGGGCCAGCTTAAAGCCGCGAAGAGTCCCGCGTTGACGATAGAGGATGGGGGCCGCGGCAATCAGTGCGCGTCGTTGTTTGGGCGGATAGGCCGGATCAAAGCTGACGCCGATCCAGCTTCCCAGCCACTCCACGGCGTCTTCGTTGGTCGTGCGTGGGTCAGTCAGAAGATAGGCGTTGGCGATGCGATCTTCGAGCGGCGTGAGGATACCCTCAAAATTGTCTAGGAAGCGTTCAAGAAAATCACTCGGGGTGCTTGTCGCCACCCTGCTAGGAGCAGCGGCGTCAGCATCCGGGCCGAAAAGGCTTTCACGATACAATTCTGGCAAGTAGTGATCGAGGTAGGAGAAGCGCGAGGCGTAGGCGCGCACCGCTGCCACTTCCGGTGTCGTTCGTCCATCACCGCTCAGGCTGACGCGCACCCACAGATACCGACCGCGCAGGGTGCGCACCGGCCGATTGGCGCGTTGGATGAGTGTGGTAAAGAGACCGGTACGGTGCGGCTCTGGCGCACACGTCAGTACTCCTTGGTGAAAGGGAACCTCGGAACGATGTGAGACCCAAGCGCCGCGAGGAAACCCTTTGGTGATACGTTGGGCAAAGCATTCGCCGAAGTAGTGCGGGCTCCACTCGCTATCCTGTGGTCGTGTTAAATCATCATCGCTGGCAGCCAGCCAGACCGTCACACCGCAGTTCGGGGGAATCGCCGCTTCCACATACAGCCGATGCCATGTTGTTTGACGGCTGCCGCTGTCGAGGAGGGGTAGATTTCCCATACTTCCTGCCGGTGCGAACGACGGCAAGGAGAGATGATGGAGCGGCATCGTTCCCGTCATGCTCAGATAATGCGGCGGGAAAGTCACACCTTGAACGAACGGCTCCGCCACGGCCTCGCGCAACGGATAGAAGTCGCCCACGGGATCAAGCTCGGCTGGACCGGCAACAACAGCATAGACGAGCGCTTCTGCGGGGTAGCCAACCGCAAGCACAGCCACACGTTCTGCATCGACCCATTGCATGGTATATGGAAACCGCACCCCTTTGAGCGTGAGCGGCTCGGCGAAGGAGCCGTCACTGCGGAGCTCGCGGAGTCGTGCACTGTCATCCGTGATCCACACTAAAAGGAGCAGCCGACCTTGCGGGCTACAGGCCAGCGCCA
>CAZUFQ010000297.1:3584-7762 GCA_964618735.1 uncultured Enterobacteriaceae bacterium | reverse complement strand
AAAACGTCCGGCGGCCTGCGAAGGACGGGCGGGAATTAGTTTCGTTTCTGTCGACGGGTCGAGTCCTCGCGCAAGCCACTGGACGGTCGCAAGGTGCTCGTCGGCCGGTAGGATCTCATCGAGCTTCGCGAAAACCGTGTCCCTAGACATGAAGTAGATATGGCTCAAGAGGCGGCTACGCTCCTCTTGAGCAAGCGATTCGTTGTTTTTACGCATCTCGTTACAGACACGGATGAGCTCAATCGTGTTCTTGTCGGTCTTATCCCACTGCAAGGCAGCCAGCTGCAGCATGCGCACAAACGGACGCTCACGACCACTTTGCAACGCCGCTGTAAACTGCGTTTGGGCCTCGGCCAAGTGATTACCGTCAACAATCAGCCAGTGTCCCCACATGGCATGGGCAAACGGATTGTCAGGATCAAGCTGCAGGGTCGCGCGATACTGCCCTTCGATCTCAAGGTTCCGGACACCGTCGCGGTACTTGAGAAAATTTGCCCACCCGAGATGGGCCAGCGCGTCGGCTGCCTCCACTTTGTGAGATTCTTGGCGCCGCTGCACGGTCTGGTAGAAAACGGGGAGCAGTGGGTTAACCACGTCGCTAAACTTCTGAGGTTCGGGTACATGGAGGTCGCGAATCCAGTGCATCGCGACTTCGGCTTGCAGATCGAGAAGGACCTCCTGGTTCGGCTCACTCTTCAATGCGCCGGTCACGGTATCCCACGCAGCCGCATAATCGTGAGACTCGATTTGTGACCGCACTATTCTGGAGACCTCGTCAATCTTCTCGGGGGAAATCTCACCCGTTTGTGGCGCCTTAGGGGAAAAGAGCGGCGGGACCACATAGCCGACAAAACCCAGCACCATCGCAACGAGCGCGAGGACGAAAAGCCGATCGATAATCAATTTCAGCAGATCGGCGCCAATAGTCGCTGTGAGGCGAGGAAAAATGTTCTTCGCCACGATCTGCCGGAAAATAAAGAACACGAGCGCCGCAAAGAATCCCGCCAACGCCAGAGGAGTGGAGACCTGCGACGCGATCTCAAATATCTTCTCCATCGCTACGCCCTCCTGCCATGACTGCGTTTCGGCCTCCCCTTTTGCCTACTCGATTCGTCCATGAATCCCCCGCTGCAGAACTCTCTTGGAAATCTCAGATTCCAAGAACGATCAATTGTTAGCGAATGAATGAGAGCATCGCAAGATGTATGATGGTCTTCAGAGTCGAGTCATGGGCGGGACGATCGGGGGGCAACGGTGAAGGGGCCCGTTGGGCGTTGGCCACAAATCCCTTTTTACGGTTACTCTAGGATTCCCGTTCTGTGATAGGCGACGCCTGGCAGTTGGGCTGCTTCATTTTCAACCCCTCCCAGAGACGGACTCGTCCTTTCCACCTCTGTGGTGGCCGCTGGAGGTGAAGACCGACTGATCTCTTTTCGTCCTGACGGAGGAGGCTGAAACAATAACGGGAGCACTGTAAGAGAGGCCAGGAGCACGCACCCCACTGACATGGTGAGCAACAGTCCCATACTGAAGATGCCAAAGTGACGGGCTACCATCAGACTGCCAAACCCTACCATGGTGCTCAGCGAAAATAGGGCTACAGCTTGACCTGTGCTCCCCTCCACTAACACCCACCCTGCCCGACCTTCCTCGCGGGCGCGACGGACAAGATAGATCCCACTCTCAACCCCGATGCCGATGGTAATGGGTACAGCTACTAGGTTAGCGAGATTAAACGTGAGATGCCCCAGCCACATCAACCCAACCACCCAGAGCATGCCACACCCCGCAGGAAGCGTGGCTAAGAAGGTTGCTCGCCACTCCCGCAAGGTCAGAAAGGCGACGAGGAAAATGGCCGCCGCGGCATACAGTCCTCCCTCTAAGTATCCATTTTTGATGGCTGGGATGGATTCATAACTCAGCACCGGGAAACCAGTGACATTGGGGTCCACCTGCCGCAGTTGGCTCACAAATTCTTCCAGAGGCGCCCGCTCCCAAATGTCTTGACGAGGGTAGACCTGCAGCAGGAACGTCTTGCCGTCAGCGCTGACAAAACGGGTGCGCAACTGCTCCGGAATATCGGCCAGAGTAATCGGCCCAGGAGGAGCAAGATTCTGGTGCAGCTGCGCCCACTGCACGGCGAAGTCTTGGAAGAGCACCGTTTGTAAGTATTCGAGCGCCGCCGCCTCTTTCTCAGAATGGGTTTCCAGGTGAGAAAGCACAGTCTGGAGCCGCCCTCGGACCTCAGTCAACATTTTTTGCTCCGGGGTCTGTGGTTGAGCATTCCCGTCGGCAGGTCTCTTTTGGAATTTAAACTTGATTTTTTCAAGCGTTTGCTTCAGCTTTTCCAAATCGACAGCGCTCAGCGGAGACATAGTAACCGGCAATTCATGAATCAGAGAGGCCAGACCTTGAATCAGGAGTAGACACTCCTCTTGTCCCACAGGCACGAGAGAGGTAATGCTCTGTACTTTCTCAACAGCAGGAAGAGCGGCAAAGCGGGCCGCTTTCTGCGCTGTTTCTAGTAAAGAAGAGGCGGTTGCGAGGGCAAACCAAGACGAGCGCCCCGAGTTTTCGAGGATGCGGAGCTCCCAGTCGACGGACTCGGAGCCACGAGCCTGAAGGTGCAATAAGTTATAGTCAAAGATGATGGTGGGGAGGGCTAAAAGACACAGCAAGCTCGCTCCTATAGCAAGAAGTAGCACAGGGCGACGAAAGTGCTGTACAGTCTGACCCCAATGGGCAAACTCTTTCGCCAGCCAAGTGTCACGACGCATAGACTTCCGCCACGGCTTATGGCCTTCAGTGAGAGTGAGCATGGCCGGTAGAAACGTGAGCGTCACAAGAAGAGAGAGCCACATCCCGTTTCCTACAATGAACCCTAACTCTTGGACACCACGAAAGTCTGCCAGGATCATGGCGTAAAACGCGAGCGCATTTGTGCACGCTGCGGCAATGAGACCAGGAGCAGCCTGAGTGAAGGTATTATGGATCGCCTGAGAAAACGACCTTCCTAGATCCCGTTCCTCCTCGTAGCGACTAAGAAAAGAGATAGCCTGATCGTCAGCGAGACCAATCAGGATAGGAGCCACAAAGATCGAAATGAGCGAAAGGTGGCCGACAGTAAGCGTCAGCAGGCCCACGGTCCAACTGAGCCCTATCATCATTGTCGCCACAAGGATCAGGGTATGTTGGAGATTGCGGAAGAAGAGCAAATACAGTATCCCGACCCCAATCAGCGATATGAGAGTGGCAAAGGGAGAATCGGCTTGGGCGGCCAGCATCTCATCATTCCACAGCGCCTCATCTCCGGTCACTCCGGCCTGTACGCGAGGGAAAGCCGTCTGCAGCTCCGTGATGTGGCGGCGTATAGCGGCAATGGATTCCTGGCGAGGATTAAGGCCTTCTCCGCGTTTTTGCGGATCCACCAAGAGGAAAACGAAGCGTTTGTCATCGGAAACCAGAAATCCATCACTTGTGAGCTTCTCATTGCCAAAAAACTTACCCCAGACAGAGTGGTGCGAGAGTGAAGCATCCAGGGCCTGTTCCATTTGCTCCAGCAAGGCATTCAAGAAAGAGAGACCCGGCGCTACATCCAGTTCTCCCTGGTCTGCAGGTTCATCGAGGCCAAGTAGCCCTTTTGTAAGATGCGTCGCCATTGCTAAATTCATCTGCCGACTAAGAGCTGTCAGAAGCGTATTTAAGCCCGGCGCAGCAAGCAAATCACGGAGCACTTCTTGGTGAGCCTCCACCTGCGCGTGCAGCGTGCGAAGCTCTGCCGGAGAGAGCAGAAGAAGTTTCTTTCCTTCCAGCGAGGTCGGCTCAACCCGGTAAAAGACCTCTTGCACCTGCTCTCTGTCAGCTACCAACCTATCGGCCAGGTGATGGATAAAGGTTTTGGTCTCCTCTAGATCTGGCCCTTCTGCAACTACGATCAGCTGATCCAACCCGTGAAAGGCCGCCACAGCTTCATTGGCCTTTTGGAGATAGGGTTTGTCTACGGAGATGAGTTGGGTGCGGCTAACAAGGAACTCGAGGTGATGGACTGTGTACCAAACGGCCAGCGTACTGATGGCCAGCACCAATACTACCACCGACTTGGCAGACGTTGTCGTTACCTGGCTGAGAGAACTGAGAAGAGTGCGGCTCCACTGCTGAGTCAGACGGAGCTCGTTCAC
>CAZUFQ010000297.1:0-3484 GCA_964618735.1 uncultured Enterobacteriaceae bacterium | reverse complement strand
TGAGAGAACTGAGAAGAGTGCGGCTCCACTGCTGAGTCAGACGGAGCTCGTTCACTTGATGTGTCCTCCGGCGCTGAAGCGCCTTACGCAAACATTGTGATTATCCAACCGCTACGGAATAGGACCTACCTATTCACAGTATGTGGATAGAAATCTAACGCAAGTGATCTGTGCGCGGAGTTATACTCTTGCTACAAATCTTGGAATCCTGTGACAATCATCCAGCCGCCTCCGTCACTTCGACGCAGCCGTCGGCATACGGAACCCAGTCTCGCCGTGAAGCTTTGCAGAGCGCACCATTACTTGTCTTGGTTTTCTCTCGTAAGCAGTTTGCGGATGGACTCCAATTCTTTTTGATGCTCTTTATCCGGTCTGGGATAACTCATTTTGAGGCTTTGCAGCGTATCAACGATGATCTGCGAAATGATGAGCCTGGCGTTATTCTTGTCATCGGCAGGCACGACATACCAGGGCGCGGCGTTCGTGCTAGTTGCACTCAGGCACGCCTCATAGGCTTCCATGTACTGATTCCACAATTTTCGCTCTTCGATATCAGCAAGGTTGAATTTCCAGTTCTTTTCCGGATCGTCAATACGTGCGAGGAACCGCTTGCGCTGTTCTTCCTTTGATAGATGGAGAAAGAACTTGAGGATTCGGGTTCCGTTACGCTGGAGGTGGTTTTCCAGGTTCACAATGGAATCGTAGCGCTCCCTCCAGATGGTCTGTTTGTTAACCAGGGCAGGCGGTATGCCCTGGCTGTGAAGAATTTCCGGATGGACCCGAACGATCAGCACTTCCTCGTAATAGGAACGATTAAAGATGCCGATGCGCCCACGTTCCGGCAGAGCTCGGGTAGTGCGCCACAGAAAATCATGGTCTAGCTCTTCAGCGCTGGGATGGTTGAAGCTGAATACCTGGCAACCTTGGGGGTTGATGCCGGACATGACGTGCCGGATAGCACCGTCCTTCCCGGCGGCGTCCATCGCCTGAAAAATCAGCAGCACTGCGTAGCTGTTGGACGCATAGAGAAGCTGTTGTAACGCGCTAAGTTGGTTAACATGTTCCTCTAAGAGGTTTTTAGAGTGTTCCTTCGACTTATAAATAGGTTTCACCAGCGTGGGCCACTTTTTGAGCGTCACCTTTTCGCCTTCCCGCACCCGGAAATCTTTGGAAGGAATTTTCATCTTCCGGCTCCTTTGCAGAAGGCGTTACTACGAAGCCGGCCCTTTTGGAGTGATGACGCAAATCGCGTCCGGCGCTTCAATCTTCAGCACCAGCGATTCACTGAGGGTGAAATTGTAGTGCGCCGCGTCCGGCCCTAGATAGGAAGCTTGCAGGTCTTGCCCAAGCACGAGAGGGCCGACATCTGGTACGATTAGCACTCCACCCGTAATTGCCGCCTTGACAATGCCCCGCGTACAAAGACGTTTGAGATGCTCGATCTGCAACAAATCGGTCCCCGCATACCGCCGAAACAACCCATTGTACAACACCGGCGAGAGGGCTAAGCCATAGGGTCCACGGTAGCCTTTGCCATCGAGGATATTAACCGCAGCAATGACATCCTCCAACACCTGATCCACGTTGCTCCAATCTCCCCCTTGCAAGGTATTGCGCCCTTCAGCGGTCAACAAACCAGGAAGACGAAAATCGGGCTGTCCGTAATAGACGAATTCTTCTTCACGCATAGCCACGGCCTGGGCAGCATCTGCGACCACTTTCAAGGGCAGAGGCTGGCTCATCTCTTCGGAAGCTGCGATTTGTCGTTTCGAGAGTGCAAAGCGCCGGTAAATCATAGGGACGGAGACAGAGCGGCCTATCACTGCGCTTGCCTCGTTTGGTCCCGGCTGGCGGCAGAGGTCATCGTTGCCGACTTCTACGGTAGTTAATCCCAAACCGTAAGGACCTTCTACTTCTAGAATGCGGCGACCGGTCAAAATATCCCGAGCCGCCGCCACTGCCGTTGCCTCTATTTTTTCCATAATAGCCATGCCGAAAGGCACGGGTAACGTTTCTAGTTCCGCCATGCTCAACTCCCTTTCATGTTGCCAATGGTCGTGCGTAGCCTGGAGGGCCTGGGCTCGGTTGTTTTTTCCATTACTTCTCCCGCAGTGACCGCTGCTTCCAGTTTGGTGACGTCTCCAGTTGTGAAGAGATACGTTTTCAACGCCTCGTCCACTTTCGGTATGTGGCGGCGTAGCCATTCGAGCACCATAGACGCATGCTCGATTTCTTCATTCATGTTGTGTTCCAGAATAGCTTTGAGTTCATCATCGGAACAGGCATCAGCTCTCTGTCGGTACCAATCGATCGCTTCCAACTCTTCTATCAACGAGACAATGGCGCGATGAAGGTTGGGGGTTTCGGGTTTGAGTTGCTCCACAGGTTCATGCAGGGTGGTGCTAGATGCGCCCATGGCATCTCCTTTCGTAAGAGTCCACAGAAATCTTCCAGAAAAAATTAATCCGAAATTTTTTTCGGTCGTGAAACTTTTCCCCTGCAGTTTAAAAGGACTCAGCGTTAAGAGCTAGAGGGCAAGAGCAGAAAAGAATGGTAATCCCTACAAGCTCCGCCACCGCCGTTCCCACCAACAGGGCTACTGCCCAGAACGTCACGCTCTCCCATCGTTTCGGACGCCGGAAGTCGCCGGCGTGCGTACGCGCGATCCGCCACAGGGCCACCGGCGCCGGCGCAGCCGTCACCAGGGCGATCGCCTTTGGAAGTCCGGTCGCCGCGAGCACCGGAAGTGAAGCATACGCCGCTGCGACAGCCAGCATATAGAGTCTCGTCACGCGCTTGGGACCGAGGCGCACCACCAGGGTGCGTTTGCCCACCGCTCTATCGCCGGCGGCATCTGGAACCTCGATAGCTAGCAGCATGGCGAACTGCAGGCAGCAAAGCGGCGCCACCGCTAGCAATAACACGCGCATCCCCACCAGATCCGGCGCCTGCAAATAGAAGCCGGAGAACGGCACGAGCGCAGTCACCACCAGTGCAACGACAATCTCGCCGAACCCCGACGAATGCAGACGCAACGGCGGCGCGCTATACTCCCATGACAGTACGAGCACCACCACGAGGGCCGGTAATGCTAAGGACCCCGTACGTTCCATACCCGCCAGGGCTAGCGTTACACCGAGCCCCGCCGCTGCGAGCAGTAGGGCCATACCAAGCGCTACCCAGCACGGTAATTCCCCCCCGACGAGCACACGGTTGCCCCCAGACCAGCGGGTTGACGTGGTGTTCGCGCAATCGGCCTCGTAGTCGAAGTAGTCGTTCGCGTAGTGAGTCATGAGTTGGAAGAAAGTGACCGCCGCCTGTCCCAGCAGGTAGAGCACTGGATCGATTGTGTGGCCGTGCACGACTGCCACCGCCGCACCGAGCGCGTAGAGGCCGACACCTCCTCCCAAAACCAGATGGCGTCCGAGCCCAAACCGCGCCTGTGCCCCCGCATACCGTCCCCCGATAGCGTCTTGAAAGCGCG
>CAZUFQ010000296.1:1338-7764 GCA_964618735.1 uncultured Enterobacteriaceae bacterium | reverse complement strand
AGGAAAATGGGGTCCGGGGATTTTGGAGGGGGCAATCTCTCCCGGGCCGTGTGCTTAAAGGCCAAGCAGGACGGAAGACTGGCGCAGATTGCCGGCGTCTACGCCTTGTGCCCGTACATTTTTGGCGCATGGGCGCAGAAGAGCAAGGAGCTTCCGTCCCTGTACGAAAACGATGGCTACCTGATCAACTGCAGCCTGATGGAGGTGCTGGCGAGCGTCTATGACCCCGAACGCAAAAACGCCACGAATCCGTTGTGCTGGCCCTACTGGGCCACGCGCGAGGACCTGCAAGGTCTGCCTCCGCATGTCATCTCGGTCAACGAGTTAGACCCATTGCGGGACGAGGGGCTGAAATATTACCAAAAGCTCCTGGCGGCAGGGGTGCGCGTATACAGTCGAACCGTCAATGGCACGTGCCACGCGGGTGACGTCCTGTTCCGCAAGGCGCTTCCGGATGTGTATGCGGCTACCATCCGCGATATCAAGGGGTTCGCGGACTCACTCTAGGTTCGACGGAGGGCAGCGTGTCGAAGAGGTGGCTCGGAGCCCTCCCAGAGAGATACTATGACAAATGGGCGATTCCTGTTTGTTTCATTTGATAGGAGGGGAAATACCGCTCCTAGTTGGACCGGTGGCGCGGGCGGATAGATCAATCTCATAATAATATTTATGCTTCTGCGTAAAGAAGCTCATCCAGCATTCCTTCTTACGAAAGAGGCAGTATGCATCAAATCGAGTTCTGGTTCGAATTTGGGAGCACGTATTCATACCCGGCGGCGTTGCGCATTGAGGCAGTGATTCGGGCCGCTGGGTTAGAGCTCGCGTGGCGGCCATTTCTTCTTGGACCAATCTTCAAGGCGCAAGGCTGGAACGACTCGCCGTTCAATATCTATCCTGCCAAGGGACGCTACATGTGGCGCGACCTCGAGAGAATCTGCAGCTCGCTGGGCCTCCCGCTGCGTCGACCGTCGCAATTCCCGCGCAATGGCCTCCTGGCGGCGCGTGTCGCTTGCTGGTTCCAAGCAGAGCCCTGGCTTCCCGAGTTCGTTCGCCAGGTTTACCTTGCAAACTTCGCCTACGACCGTGACATCTCCGACGCTTCCGTGATCGGGTCCATTCTCGAAGCGCTAGGGCAGTCCGTAAGTGTGCTTGGAGCAGTAGAATCACCCGAGGCAAAAGCGAGGCTTCGCCGCGAGACTGAGCTCGCCCAAGCCCTAGGCATATTTGGGGCTCCCTCCTTCGTAGTCGGTACAGAGCTGTTTTGGGGGAACGATCGGCTTGAAGCAGCGGTTGCGTGGGCTTGTGAAGAAAGGGAGCATGCGGTCTAACTTTGAGTTCCATCGCATCGCTGCCCGGCGGCGGTTCTGGTTGCAACTGAAGGAACATGATGGGGTGGCTCAGGGCGAGCAGAAGCAGAGGGAATCACATGAGCATGAAAAAACTGGTTCGAAGAGGTGGGCTCATTTTAGCCGTTCTCATTGGTCTGAGGGTGGCGGCCGCCTTCATTTGGCCCACAATTAACGACGTCAAAACCGGTGAGACGCCAGAGTACGCAGACATACACTCCCAGCATTTTAATCAGCCTTCTGATCGTGTTTTCACTGCTGCTCTTGCAACGGCCCAGGCCCTGGGATGGGAGGTTACAGCGCAGGACCGGGATCAGGGCGAAATTCGCGCAGTGGCGACTACCCCTGTCTTTCGTTTCAAAGATGATGTGACCATCACAATTAGTCGCGAGGGAGAAGGCGCCGTGGTTAACGTCCGTTCCCACTCGCGGATTGGCAAGGGAGACTTGGGCACGAACGCCAGACGCATTCGTCGCTTCCAGGCAGAACTGACCAAGCAGCTGTAATGTAAAGAAAGGGAAAGACGCTATGCCAGAATTCAAGACTGGGGTCGTGCAAGCGAACGGATTACGGTTTCACTATCTGGAAATGGGCGAAGGGCCGCTGGCGCTGTGCCTGCATGGGTTCCCGGACTCCCCCTGGAGCTATCGTTACCTTCTTCCCGAACTGGCTAAGGCTGGCTATCGAGCCATAGCCCCATTCATGCGAGGCTACGCGCCGACCGAGGTCCCCGCTGACGGACTCTATCACGCTAGCGCCCTCGCTGCTGACGTAGTCGGTCTCCACCAAGCGCTTGGTGGAGATGGAAGCGCCGTCCTTATTGCTCATGATTGGGGGGCCGTAGCCGCCTACGGAGGCGCCGCTCTTGAGCCGGCGCGCTGGCGCCGGTGCGCCATCATGAACGTGCCTCCGTTTGCGGTCTTCGGAAAACTTGCTTTCCGATATGATCAAATCAAACGCTCTTTTTACTTCTGGTTCTTTCAGATGCAAATTTCTGATGCGATCGTGCCAGCGAATGACCTTGCCTTTATTGACGGCTTGTGGGCCGACTGGTCGCCTGGTTACGATGCCAAGGAGGATCTGCCGCACGTAAAAGAGTGCTTACGCAATCCAGCCAATTTACAAGCTGCGCTGGGGTACTACCGGACGCTTTTCAATCCGGCGCGCTTTGGCTCGCCTGCAGGCGCGGAGGAGCAGGAAGCGGCCTGGGGCCGTCCGATTCCCCACCCTACCCTCTACCTGCACGGCACGAAAGATGGTTGCATTGCTCTCGATGCAGAGACAGCGAAAGAGGTTCCCACTTTCCTTGGGCCAGGTTCCGAGGTCGAACGCATCGAGGGGGTTGGTCACTTTATGCTCGTTGAGAAGCCAGCGGAAATCAATGACCGGATTTTGCGGTTCCTTGGGAAGGCGTTAGAATGAGATCTCACGTACGCAAGAGCAACTAGAGAAACGCCACAGCAAGATGTGGAGCGCCACAGGGGTGAGCCTTCTTGGCTTCTAGTTCCCTCGCCCCTTGGGGGAGAGGGCCAGGGTGAGGGGATAGCTGCAGCGATCACCCTCTCCTGTGTCCTCTCCCCTCAAGGGAGAGGAGAAAAAACCACTCCCTGCAGCCCTTGTCTTGGCGTGTTTTCTCTATAGATTCGGGCCCGACTATGAATCTATCTTGTAAACTTGAAGTAGGCAGATTGTTATGAACATCATAACCACCTCGTTCCCAGAAGGAGAGACAAAATGGGCGCAGAACCGTGGACGTATTTCGTTCCGTACCAAAAAGATTTTCAGCAAGCGCTGGAAGAATTACGAGAGCAGGAGTTTGAGGCCGGGCGCTATTTCCCGGTCAACGATGCCAGCTTCCAAAAAGATTTTGGCGAGGAGAACCCGGCCGGTATTGAAGAAGCACAAGAGCTCGCCGATGCTGATGGAACAAGGTCGATCCTGGATATCGATCGCGTTGGGGATGAGGCGGATTATGGAGTCGTGCGTCGATTGACCGAAAAGGAGGTCATAGCGTATTTTGGGACCAAGGAGCCAACTCGCGACGTAGTTGAAGCGAACTCCGATTTCTTCGAAGATATTGAGCGCGGTCAAGGCGTGTGCTTCGTCGTCTACCAAGACGGGGCGCCAAGCGAACTGGTTTTTGCTGGGTACTCTTACGACTAATGGATCGAGTTCCAAATATGCAAACACTCATTCCTCAGACAGTTCCACCACAGAAACATGAAGTTCTCTGCAACGCCGTAGACGCACTCGCTGCGCTTGATGGCGTTGCCGCCGTTGTGCTCGGCGGCTCTTACGCACGGGGGACGCACCACGCAAATTCCGACCTGGACCTTGGCGTTTATTATGCAGAGTCCTCCCCTTTCTCGATAGAAGAAATCAGAAGTGTGGCCACGCGGCTAAGCAGTGGTCCGCCGCCAGTTGTCACCAATTTTTACGAATGGGGTCCATGGGTGAACGGTGGCGCATGGATTCAAACTGCGGTCGGAAAGGTTGACTTCCTCTACAAGAACCTCGAACATGTCGAACGCACGATCCAGGAGGCGTGGCAGGGTGTTCACCAGCACAACTACAATCAGCAGACCACGTTCGGTTTATACAATGCCACCTAGCTATCCGAAACTCACGTCTGTATCCCCCTGTTTGATCCACACGCACATCTCGCTCGCCTGAAGCAACAAGTCGCCTCATATCCGTCGAAGCTGAAGCACGCCATTGTCGAAGACTTTTTGTGGAACGCAGAATTCGCATTTCTCTTCACGCGCAAGTTTGCAGAGGGAGGCGACGTTTACAATACCGTCGGTTGTCTCTCTCGTATCGCTGGATATATGACCCAGGCGCTGTATGCACTGAATGAAACGTACTTCATTAGTGACAAAGGAGCGCTGGCGGCAACCCGGCGATTTACGCATTGTCCTCCCAGTTACGAAGAGCGCGTCTCTCGCATATTTGCTGCTCCAGGCGCTGAGCCAACGCAACTCACCCTCACGGTCCATACCCTTGAAGTGCTATGGCAAGAGGTGGTCCGTCTGGCCGAGGATTTCTACACACCGAAGTATCCTCTGCCTTAAAGGTAATAGGGCGTAGCATGCTACGCTCCTACAAAAACGAACCTGCATCACTGCCTTTCTGATTCCGCCCTAGCTTTTCTCCCGCTCATGTTTTACGCTCCTCGTCGCAATGAGTAGGAGGGAGTACGTCATGACGGCGGAAGCAAAAATGACCGGCGCAGAAGCGGTGATTAAGACGGCGGCGGCAGCTGGAATAGATGTCTGTTTCGCTAACCCAGGTACAACGGAGTTGTCTCTCGTCGAAGCGCTCGACAAGTGTCCGGACATGCGCTCTGTCCTGGCGGTGTTTGAGGGCGTTTGTACCGGCGCCGCCGATGGATATGCGCGTATCAGCGGAAAACCAGGACTGGCGTTGCTGCATCTCGGTCCGGGCTTCGCCAATGGTATCGCCAACCTCCACAATGCCCGTAAAGCTAAAACACCGGTCATTTCAATTGTTGGTGAACACGCGAGTTGGCATATCGCAGCCAATGCGCCATTGACCTCGGACATCGCGACCCTTGCTCAGCCGATGTCGATCTGGGTCCATACCACGACAAGCGTCGACTCCGCCAGCACAGACACGGCTGAGGCCCTCGCTCAGGCCACTCGTTTACCTGGTGGACCAGTGACGTTGATTCTTCCTGGTGATGTGCAATGGGCGGAAACCTCACAGCCTGTTATCAAAACAGTTTTTCCTTCCGCCGCCAGTCCGGACGCGGACGAAACAGAAAGAGCGGCTCGGGCTCTTCGCGCCGGCAATGCAGCCATCATTCTCGGGGGCCGCGCCTTACGGGCGCCAGGTCTGCGCGCGGCCGAACGCATCGCTAACGCGACAGGTTGTAAGGTATTCGGGCCGAAAGTTCCTGCGGTGCAAGATCGCGGGGCTGGGTTGATTGCTCCCGACAAAATTCCGTATGCTCCAGAACCTGCACGCCAAGTGCTCGCGCCGTACAAAACCGTCATTCTCGCCGGCGCCGGCGAACCGGTGGCGTTCTTTGGCTATCCAAACAGCCGTAGCGGTCTCGCCGCAGAGGACGCGAATATCATTCACCTTTGTCGCGCTACGGTTGATCCGGCAGTCGCACTCGCCGCGCTCGCTGACGCCCTAGACGCCCCGCCCGAACGCGCAGTACCCGGCGCGCCACGGCCAGAACCGCCGCGCGGAGCTCTTACGCCTTTAGCCATGTGTCAAGCTATCGCCGCGGCTCAGCATGAAGACGTCATCGTTATGGATGAAGGCGCGACTGCGGGATTTGCCTATTATGGCGCGTCGGCAGGCGCGCCACCGTTTGTCTACATGGGACTCACCGGCGGTTCGATCGGTCAAGGATTACCTGCTGCAGTGGGCGCTGCAGCTGCAGAACCCAACAAACGGGTGATCAATCTCGAAGGTGACGGCTCGTCGCTCTATACTATTCAAGCGCTCTGGACAGCCGCCCGCGAAAAACAGAATCTCACCACCATTATCTGCAAGAATCGCGCGTATTCCATTCTCCGTTGGGAAATGGAACGTGCGAAAATGACGCCTGGAACCGCCAGTTTAGCTCTGACAGGTTTAGATAAGCCTTATTTTGATTTTGTAAAACTTGCAGAAGGCTTCGGCGTCGAGGGACGCGCCGCTCGGTCTGCGGAAGAACTCAACGACGCCCTGCAGTACTCTTTCAAAAGACCGGGGCCAATGTTGATCGAAGCAAACCTGGAATAACAACTATGGAAGAAACACACCCAAATAGGGGATAGAGAGAGGATGATTGCTGCAGACCTCCCCTCACCCTGGCCCTCTCCCCCAAGGGGCGAGGGAACCGGAAGCTGAGGCTGTGACGTTTCTACACCAGGGCGCTCGGTTGAACACCCTGTTCTTTTCAGAACGACAAACCGGACAAAAGGCCCGTGCTCAATAATGAGCGTACTGCGATCACCACACCAAGAGGAGTGATCACCAAAGGCGAGAGAAACGGAAGATATTCTAACCATCGCCCTCCCCCATTCCACCGTTGTTGCACCGCTCCACGAGCGGACACCAGCAA
>CAZUFQ010000296.1:0-1238 GCA_964618735.1 uncultured Enterobacteriaceae bacterium | reverse complement strand
TGCTGTCCCTCCAAGGCCCGCCCCAGGAGAAACAAACCCGTCCCGACAATCAGTAAGCCTGAAGTCAACCCTAACCAGGGATACAACTGTTCAGGCACGATGTACTGCGACGCAAAGAGCGCAACGCCGCCAAGAGCATACACGCCAATCGTGTGACTGGCGGTTACGGTAAGACCCAAGATCAAGGCGTGCCACGCCGTGCCGTGCGAGCCCACTAAATACGCCGCCACCAGCGTTTTCCCATGCCCGGGCTCCAAGGCGTGAAAGGCGCCCAAACCAACCGCAACCAAGAGCGACAAAAGCAACACGCCTACGCTCAACCGCTGCGCGGTCATCAGTTCGGTCAGCATATTCCGCGGGGTTTGTATGTCTGTTCGCGTAGGAGCGCCAGCGCCTGCAGTCACCGGGGACGCTGCAGCACGGACTCGTGCGGCGGCCGGAACCTTAAATGTGAGCGAGGCCTGCACGTCCTGAGGCGGCGCTTGAATCAAATTCTCTGCATAGTTTGTCAGTTGTCCGCTCTTACTTTCCTCAGGCACAGAGGCGTGACGCAGCAGAGCGCCGTCAACGGCAGTAGCCACGATCTCCTTCCAACCAACGCGCTGCAGGTAATTCCGATCTTCGTAGGTCACTTCACCGGTCAAGATCTCCAAAGACGTTTCAAAGAGAGCAGTAAACCGCATCGTTGGTAGGCCCCCGGCGCCGGGAGGAAAACTGAGCGAGCTTGTCTTCGTTGTCAGCGTCACTGATCGACTACTAACCTGAAGCGTAAGTCCCTTGCGAAATTCCTCGATCTTGCCGTCGCGATACGCTACAACTGCCGGATCATCAGGCTGCGCGTTGAAACCGTGATCCTGCATCTCTTGAAACGTGGGAATCTCAGCCATGTCAATAATGTAAAGCACACGCACGAAAGTAGGATGGAGTTCGACCCCAGAGAAATGATTGACGCTGAAATTACCCATGGGATGCGCGGCGGCGGAACGAGACAACGACAGAGAGAGAAGACAGAGAAGCAAATACATCAAGAACTTGCAGGAGTGGGCTCTCAACGTGGAGGGCTCACAATTAAACACATACGCTTGGCCCACACGTTCTATACAACTAATCCAAGATGCAAGAGAGTGGCGCCTTCCGTCCGGACCTGAAATGTCCGGGCTACGGAGCAACCCTGGCTCAAGCCAGCTTGCAAGCCCCATTGATGGGGCGCTGTGCTGTAGCCCGGCGATTGATCGCCG
>CAZUFQ010000295.1:0-7795 GCA_964618735.1 uncultured Enterobacteriaceae bacterium | reverse complement strand
TCGCCGTAAGTTTTCTTAGCGCAGCCCTGCGTTTAGGGCGCGTAGGACACCGTGAAGTCCAACGGCTCTTACTGACATTGCGTCCACAACTCCCGCCTTTGGTCGATCATGCTTTGCTCTGCGATCTCGCAGATATGAGCGCATTCGCGCCGCTTGCGGATATTCGCGCTATGCAGCACGCCTATACGCCGGTGCGGTTGTTCAGCAGCTGACACCTCTGTCTTTGGCGGCCGCGCCTGCAAAAGACGTTGCTACAAAATATACCGCGCTAAATCTTCATCTTTTACAATCGCATCGAGTTTGTCTCTCACGTACTGGGCGTCGATCTTCACTTCTTTACCGCTCATCTCCGGCCCGTCGAACGACAACTCGTCCAGGAGCCGCTCCACGACCGTGTGCAAACGACGGGCGCCAATGTTCTCGGTGCGCTCGTTTACGACTGCGGCGATCCGCGCTAGCTCTTCTACTGCGCTTGGTTGAAACTCCAACGTCACGTTTTCCGTCGCCAATAACGCCACATACTGCATCAACAACGCGTTGCGCGGCTCGGTGAGAATGCGAACGAAATCCTCGCGCGTCAGCGGGTCCAGTTCCACGCGAATAGGAAAGCGACCCTGGAATTCGGGGATCAAGTCCGAAGGTTTCGACATGTGAAAAGCGCCGGACGCGATGAATAAAATATGATCGGTGTGCACCATGCCATATTTGGTATTGACCGTGCAGCCTTCGACCAACGGCAACAGGTCGCGTTGCACGCCTTGACGCGACACATCCGGCCCATGCGCGCTGTCGCGGGTGGCGATTTTGTCAATTTCATCAATAAAGATAATGCCGCTCTGTTCGGCGCGCCGCACGGCGTCGCGCACCACGGTTTCCATGTCAACAAGTTTGTCCGCCTCTTCTTGTTCCAAAAGCTCTAGCGCTTCGGTGACCTTGAGACGGCGCTTCTTCGTCTTTTTGGGCATAATGTTGGAGAACATCTCTTTCAGTTGGTTCTCCATATCTTCCATCCCTTGCGGCGCCATCACTTCAACGAAAGGCATCGCCGCTTTGGTCACTTCCAGCTCGACCTCTCGATCGTCGAGCTTGCCGTTTTGCAGCATCCGGCGCATCTTTTCTCTCGTGTTGGAGGACGTCACAGTTTGTTCAGGGTCCGGCCCAAACCCGGCTCGACTCGTAGACGGAGGAAGCAACAAATCAAGGATGCGCTCTTCCGCCTGCTCGCGCGCTTTGATGCGGATGCGCTCCTTGGCCTCTTGTTTGACCATGTTAACCGAAAGCTCTATCAAGTCGCGCACCATCGACTCCACGTCGCGTCCGACATAACCAACTTCGGTAAACTTCGAAGCCTCCACTTTAATAAACGGCGCTTGGGCGAGCTTGGCGAGACGCCGCGCGATTTCAGTCTTACCCACGCCAGTCGGACCGATCATGAGGATATTTTTCGGCGAAATCTCGTCACGCAGCTCCTCGGCCACCTGTTGGCGCCGCCAACGATTGCGCAACGCGATCGCAACCGAGCGTTTCGCTTTCCGTTGACCGATGATGTAACGATCGAGTTCAGACACGATCTCGCGCGGGGTCATAACATGCAGGCGGGCCTCGTCAGTAAGCATGAGTGTTCGTTCGGCGGCAGTAGCCATGTTATAACTCCTCTACCACGATTTGTTCGTTTGTGTAGACACAAATGGCGGCCGCAGCCTTCATCGCCTCCACAGCGATTGTCCGTGCATCAAGGTCGGTATGTTGCGTGAGCACACGTGCGGCGGCCAGCGCAAAATTGCCGCCTGAACCAATAGCGAGAATCCCATCGTCAGGCTCCAGCACATCGCCGATGCCTGAGATGAGTAAAGATGATTCGCGGTCGGCGATCGCCAACATCGCTTCTAAACGTCGTAAGACTCGATCGGACCGCCAGTCCCGCGCTAACTCGACAGCGGCGCGGCGCAAGTTGCCGTTGAATTCGTCAAGTTTCTTTTCAAATTTTTCACAAAGGGTGAGTGAATCCGCCGTACTGCCGGCAAAACCCGCCAGGACTCGCCCTTGCGAGAGCCGCCGGATTTTCCGCGCGGTATGTTTGACGACCGCATTGCCCATGCTGACCTGTCCATCACCCGCCATCACAACCTTATCTTTGCGGCGGACACACAGGATAGTCGTGCCATGCATGCCTTCTCCAGTCATCCCCACACCTCCCGAATGCTGAATGCAGAAGCCGGAATGCAGAACGGAAAAAAATGGGGCATGATCTCTGTCTTCAATTCATCATTCATCATTCATCATTCTCCGTGTTCTGCTAAGCGTGAGGATGCGCTTTATCGTACACTTGCATCAGCCGGTCAAGATTCACGTGCGTGTAGCGCTGGGTGGTCGATAAACTGGAATGGCCCAGCAATTCTTGAATGGCTCGGAGGTCAGCGCCAGCCTCAAGCAGATGGGTCGCAAAAGAATGCCGCAACGCATGCGGACTCGTCGGCAAGGCGACGCCTAACTGTGTGGCGTAACAGGTCACCATACGGCCAAGCCTGTGCTTCGGAATTCGTCCACTGCGGCGGTTGAGGAATACTGGAGGATTCGCCGCCGCGGTAGCGGGGGCACGATTCTTCGGAGACACCAACAAGGGAATCTGCGCGCGATAGCGTTCCAGCGCTTCGAGCGCCTTGCGGCCAATGGGCACAATACGCTCTTTATTCCCTTTGCCGCGCACGCGCACCACTTCCAGCGTCGAATCAATCTCTCCCCAGTTCAAGGAGACCAATTCACTCACGCGCAGGCCCGAAGAGTACAACACTTCCAGCATGGCTCGGTCACGCAGCCCAGCGGGCGTATCAGACCGGGGAACTTCAAGCAGACGCAGCATGTCATCTATGGTGAGGTGCGTCGGCAAGGTTTGCTCTTGTTTAGGCGACCCCACATGTAACGTCGGGTCTCGCGTCAGTACGCCTTCCCGTATCAAAAAACGAAAAAAACTTTTAATAGCGGCAAGCTTTCGCGCAATGGAGCTTTTCTTGTGTTCTCGGTGTAGAAGAGAGAGAAATGCGTGGATGCGATAGTGGTCAACCGCCTCTACCGCTACAGGTTGCGCCTGCGTTTGCCCCGGCGGCTTTTCCAGAAAAGCAAAAAACTGCCACAGATCACTCAGATAATTCCGCAGCGTGTGACTCGACACATTCTTCTCGATGCGGAGGAAGGTGTGGTAGCGCTCGACTAATGCTGGTAGGTCGCCAATGCTCATTGTCCAACCAAAGAAAAAGTAGAATGATAATATCAATATCGCTGTGTAGGCGAAAGTAGGAACGTGGACAGTCACCATCAAGAAGAATAATCAACGGATCGTGACGTTATGAAGACTTGTCATCACTGCCAACGAGAGATCACCATCAAAGACCGCATCGGGCGACGAGATACATGTCCAGTCGTGGGGGCGGATTAAGTCTGGGGGCTAGACTGCCGGCTGATAGATCCCCCCTACGCCCATGCGTGTCGGGAACCGAATGCTGACCCCGAACTGGATAAAGAGGCGGGCAATTTTTGCGAGTACTTTGCGTTCATCGAGAATCGTCAGCCGCAGCAACCTTCCTCCGCAAGCAATGCCCGCGCGCAATTGGAGGCGTTGTTTAAGAAGAAATAAAAACTTCCTGTGATGCACTTGACAGCGCCAGGAGGGGAAGAGGAGAATTCCTTTGCGGAGGGCCACAAGGATAATACCCATCAGAAAGGAGCGGCAAAGGAAAGCGAGGGAATGGCATTATTAATCTGACCGGAGAGGAGGCCTTGTCATGCAGGACAAAACCTATGTCATCACCGAGATCGTCGGCGTCTCGGAGGGATCGATCTCGCAAGCTGTGTCCAACGCAATCGCACGGGCCAATCAGACACTGAAAGCGCTGGATTGGTTCGAACTCAAAGAGGTGCGCGGCACGATCGTCGACGGCAAAGTTGGACAATATCAAGTCACGTTAGACGTAGGGTTTCGCTACTTAACAGATGAAGAAATGCGCGCGTGGGTCCAGGGGTAGTCAGTCGGAGCGCGGAGTTCTTTTCACTCATGAACGGAGGGTGATAGTCATGCAGGAAAAAACCTATAAGCTCATTGAACTCGTCGGCGTCTCTTCTGCTTCCATCGAAGACGCCGTGCAAAACGCCGTTGCCCGCGCAAATCAAACGTTAAAGAATCTCGACTGGTTCGAGATTGTCGAAACCCGGGGGCTGATCCAAGAAGGAAAGATCAATCAATTTCAGGTGAAACTCAAAGTCGGGTTCCGCCTCGCGGTCTAAGCCTTATGGTTTCTCGCGCCCAGCCAGAACCGCTGGCGCGTAGAAGCGTTCGATATATTCCTTCACCATGCGCCGAGCAGAAAAGATCGGCGCGATCGAACAAATCGCTTCCTTTACCACTCGCATCCATCCGCGCGGGACGCCATCAGTGTCCCGCTGGTAGTACAACGGCACGAGCTCGCTTTCAAGAATCTCATAGAGCGTACGGGCGTCATGCATGTCGCGCTCGTGTACTTCAGTCGTAGGGTCGCTCACCGCGATCGTCCACCCATTCCCGCCGTTATATCCCTCGCTCCACCAGCCATCGGCCACGCTTAAATTGGGCACTCCATTCAGTGACGCTTTCTGTCCGCTGGTGCCGCTCGCCTCAAGAGGAGGCACGGGATTATTCAGCCAGACATCGACGCCTTGCACCAAGAATTTGGCGACGTGCATATCGTAGTCTTCAACAAAAGCAATCTGTCCGCCCAGGTTATACTCTTTGGCTAACGCGTATACTTGGTGGATTAAGTGCTTGCCGGGTTCATCCGCGGGATGCGCTTTTCCGGCAAAAATGAGCTGTACGGGTTTCCAACGGTCTTGCATGATATTTTGCAGACGCGCCAAATCCTGCAACAGCAGCGTGGCCCGTTTATAGGTGGCGAAACGACGGGCGAAGCCGATCGTTAAGGCTTCTGGATCAAGCAAGGCGCCGGAGGCCAGAATCTGCACGGGCTCTCGATGTTCCTTTCGCCAGAGATCGCGTGCGCGTTCGCGGATGAAACCCATCAGTTTATTTTTTAACAATACGTGGACCGACCACAGCTCTTCGTCCGGAATGTCGTAGATGCGCTGCCATAAAGCGGGATTATCGTGACGTTTCTGCCAGTCCGGCCCCAGATGCTTCCCATAGAGCGTGTGGAGTTCCGGCGCCACCCACGTAGGAGTATGCACGCCATTCGTGACGTGAGCAATAGGAACTTTGTCAACAGAAGTATTCGGCCACAGATGCTGCCACATGCGGCGCGACACCTCCCCATGGACCTGGCTGACGCCATTGCACCACCCGGCCAAGTGCAGAGCGAGGACGGTCATATGGAACACCTCGCCCCATGACTCACGGTGAGCGCCCAAAGCCAAGAAGCGGTCCCGATCGATCTTTAAGTCGGCCCAAAATTTGTGCAAGTATCGGTCAATAAGGAGGAACGAAAAAGCGTCGTGACCAGCGGGGACCGGAGTATGAGTAGTAAACATTGTTGACCTTCGCACTTCGCTGACAGCTTCGTCGAAGGACATCCCGGCGGCAATAAACTCTCGGAGGCGCTCAATAGTCACAAAAGCCGCATGCCCCTCGTTCAGGTGCCACAGGCTGGGTTGAATACCCAGGGTGCGCAGCACTCGTACGCCGCCGATTCCCAAGATGATCTCTTGCAGGATGCGCATCTCCAGATCGCCGCCATACAATCGGGCCGACAACTCTCGATCCCACGGCGCATTTTCTTCCACATCCGTGTCCATCAAGTATAGAGTCGACCGACCGACGCGGACATGCCAGACCTGCACGTAAATTTGCCGATCATCGAGCGGCACCGACACGAGGAGCCGCTTCCCGTCCGGCGTGAGCACGAGTTCCAAAGGCGCTTTCGCACGGTCGAGGTATTCGTAGACCGCCTCCTGCCGTCCATCTACAGATAAGCGCTGATGAAAATAGCCCTGCGGATACATAAACCCGATACCGACCAACGGCATGCCCAGGTCGCTGGCTTCTTTGCAATGGTCGCCGGCAAGAATGCCAAGGCCGCCGCCATAGATTGGCAGCGAGCTATGGATGCCAAACTCCGCGGAAAAATAAGCGACCGTCGCCTTGGCTAAGTGCGGCACGGTGCGCGCCACCCAGGTTTCTTGGGTCTTCATGTCGGCGTCAAACGCCATTACCGCCGTATCATAGCGGCGGAGAAAAGAAGGATCGTGCGCGAGCGCCTGCAAGCGTTCAGGCTCCACCTCCAGCAAGAGTTTCACAGGATTATGGGCCGTCAGGCTCCACCGCGTTTGATCAATAGCGGCAAAGACCTCTCTGACCTCCGTATGCCAACTCCACCATAAGTTATAAGCGAGATCGTTGAGTCGGCTAATCCGAGGAGGGAGCACGGGAAGCACACTAGTCATGACGATCATTCCTTCTGCATTCTATGTATTGACTCTCAATACAAGACATCGGCTATCTTTCCGCATAAATTAGGCCAACGAGTCATTCTTTATTGACAACCTGACGACCCTCTTCCTCTTAGCTTGTCGACTAGGTATATAAAAAGCGATTTTCTTCTCGATGCAAGAGAAAAGCTTTCGTCAATTCACACACGATTATAGCTGCTTGTTCAAGAAGGAGGGGCCTTATCATGGAAGCGCAAGAACGACAACCTATCCCCCGTATCAATGACTCAGCTCCAGATTTTAAAGCCATAAGCACGCACGGGGAAATTACCCTCTCGCAATACACCAAAGCCGGGAAATGGGTGCTGCTTTTTTCTCACCCGGCAGACTTTACCCCAGTCTGCACCACAGAGTTCATCGAATTCTCCCGCCTCGCCCCGGAATTTGAGAAACGTAATATGCAACCAAGAGAACAAATAAAGTTTACAGTGTCATCATTAATAAAATAAAGGGGGAAGCCATATGGACTATCGAGTGGTTGATGCGGACGGTCATATTCTCGAACCGCCTGACCTGTGGGAACGGTACATCGAGCCACGCTATCGAGAGACTTGCCCAAAGCTCGTTGCGCTTGAAGACGGTGAAATCTTTCGCATTGAAGGGGACGATGCGATTGACTTGGGGCGGGGGAAGAAACGCGTTAAATTCGGCGGTCTAGGCACGATTGGGGCGCGCTCAGATAGCCGCGTCAAGTCGCACCGCACCCCCTACCTGGAAGGACGCAAAGGCGGTTTCGATCCCTATGCCCGTATCCAGGACATGGATGCCGATGGGATCGACGCAGCGTTCCTCTATCCCAGCCTAGGGCTCTTCCTTGGAGCCATTAAGGACCCCGATTTCTCTGCCGCCGCCTGCCGGGCGTATAACCGTTGGCTTGCTGACTACTGTAAGCCCTATCCCGAACGGCTGTTCGGCGCCGCGATGCTGCCGTTGCAATCGATCCCGCACGCGGTCACGGAGCTGAAATTCGCTGCCAAGGAACTCGGTTTCCGATGTGGGTTCATCCGGCCGAACCCTTACGGCGATCGCGTGCTGCATGACCCGGCCAACGATCCGATCTGGGCCGTGGCCCAAGATCTCGGCTTTTCTATCGGCATTCACGGCGGCTCGGAAAGCGGACAGCCTACGCTCGCGATGGAGCGTTTCACCGACGGTCTAGCCGTGCGCCATTGCGTCGCGCACACGTTTGAAATGATGGCGGCGGCGACGAGCCTAATCATGTGTGGCGTGTGTGATCGTTTTCCGAAGTTGAAAATCGCCTTTCTCGAATCCGGCGGCGGTTGGATGGCCGGATGGTTGGACCGGATGGATCGACATTTTGACGACG
>CAZUFQ010000294.1:0-7795 GCA_964618735.1 uncultured Enterobacteriaceae bacterium | reverse complement strand
GTCCAGAATCTCGTGAAACTTCATGTTCCACCCCCGGGGTAGTTGTACTCCCTTGCCAGTCACTGGACAAGTTGAACGCTTTATTTTTTAAAGACATCCTCCTCGCCAAACGGCGCATACAACCTCTTCAGTCCCAGGCTCAGCAACAACCGTATTCGTGTTTTGCGGGCATTCAAATTATTTTCAATGACGACCCCGGCGGCGCGCAGTTCGTCATACGCGCCAGGATAATACTCTTCTTCAGCCGTCCGTCCGTTCATGGCGCTAGAGCAGAGCACGACGGGCCTGCTGGTTCTTGCTAGCTCCAACACCCAGACAAGGGCCGTGGGTGCGATACTTCCGGCTCCCATACCGGCAATCACAACTCCATCGACCGGCGATGACGCTAAACGGTCGAGTAGCCTCGCATCGTCGCCGACACCCATCGTCAGAATCGGTACAGAACTCGGCAACGATAGCGGAATTTGTCCAAAACGTTTACGTGGAGAGGAACGCCAGCCCAGCTCAATGAGGTCATCGACAATACGTCCGGCAGGCGCACCCCGCCGAGCTGCAAATGCATTAAGCGCTCCGGTATCTGCTTTATACATGCTCCACGCTGCAAAGATTTCTCTATTCATCACGACGAGAACGCCGTATACTCCTGACGCCTCCGACGCGACCCGGATGGCGTTCTCCAAATTCAGGACGCCGTCGTAGTCCGCCGCCCAGGCTGGACGCATAGCGCCGGTGAAGACAATTGGTATTCGTGGAAAAAACACCTCGTCGATGAAATACGCCACTTCTTCCAGCGTGTCTGTTCCGTGCGTTACGACTACCCCATCCACATCGTCCTGGATTTCCTGCTGGAGGCGGCGCGCCAAAGCGGGCAGGTCCGCCGGTTGTCGTACGGTTCGCACCGCTTCCGGCGCATCAACACAGCGCACCTCGGCAACTCTCTCTGTAACGGTTTTCGCCAGTAGTTCAGTGGCGGTCAGAGTCGGGACACTACGTCCGCTCCGCGCATCACGCGTCATGCTGACAGTGCCGCCAACGGAAAAAAGCAAAATTTGCGGCTTTCGTGGAGACCCCACCAGCAGCTATCTCCCATTTTCACGAGCAGTGAGTTGAAATAGACAAACCGCAAACCACGAACGCTTATCAGTCCAAGACCGCCGCAGTTGAAAGCCAAATTTCCCAAGAGAGGTGGTGATTTCTTCCAGATTGAATTTTCGCGAAATCTCTGTATGAATCGTCTCCCCTCGCTGAAAAGTCGCCTGCAAGTCAAGCTCAGGGATGATGACTTGTTGATCTCGTTCACTACGCAGATGCATTTCGATTTGATGTTGTTCCCGATTGTAAAAAGCTAGATGAGAAAAAGTTGACAAATTAAAATCCGCCCCCAACTCTCGATTCATGCGCTGCAACAAATTCAAATTGAAAGCCGCAGTCACTCCCGCGGCGTCATTATATGCCGCTTCAATAATGTCAACTGGTTTCTGCAGATCCAATCCAATCAGGAGAAAATCGTCGGAATGGAGCGCCGCCGTCAGGCAAGAGAACAATCGATCTTGTTCAGCGAGTGAAAAATTCCCGAGATTGCTGCCGAGAAACAACACGAGCCGACGCGAGGCGGCGGGCAAAGCCGACAACCCAGTCTCATAGTCAGCCGCCAGCGCCTCAACGCGCAAACAAGGGTACTCGACCGTCAAGCTCCGCGCCGTAGTTTCGAGCATCGAGGCGCTAATGTCGATAGGAATGTAACGGGTCAGGTAGTCGCGCCGTCGACACTCATCTAAGAGCAGGCGTGTCTTGACTGAACTACCGCTGCCTAATTCGATGATCGCGCAGTCGCCCACCGTCTCAATCATCTCAGCGGCGTGAGTCTTTAAAATCTCCGTTTCGGTGCGCGTCAGGTAGTATTCAGGTTGTTGACAAATTTCTTCAAACAGCAACGAGCCGCGCTGATCGTAGAAATACTTCGGCGGAACGGCCTTTTGCGTTCGCCGCAACCCGTCCGCGACATCATCGCGGAAGAACGAGCGAATTTCGACCGGCGTGGAAATATGAAGTCGATTGTCAAGAGAACTGTTCATATGCATAGCAGCTCACCACTTATACTCACGCATCTTGAGCGCAACGGAGACCGGCAAAAATCTCTCGGACCCACGGATGATACCAGTTGCGAAATGTTATTCTTTTCACATGGGGTCGAGTCGCCCAGGAGCCCCCTCTGAGCACGCGATGGCAATTGTCAAAATAGGGCGTGGAATAGCCGTCATACGGATGGGCAATAAACCCGGGATAAGGAGCAAACCAGGTCGAGGTCCATTCCCATACGCTGCCGCTTCCGGCTAAAAGGCCCAACGATGCAGCTTTTTCCCATTCGGATTCGGTCGGCAGTCGTTTCCCGACAAAGCGTGCATACGCCTCAGCTTCATACCAACTTACAGACGTAATCGGTTTATCATAGGCGAGTGCATGGAGGCCGGTGAGTGCGACCTCGCCCCAGCCGTTCGCGCCCCTGCGCCAGTACAAAGGGTGCTCGACCACCTGTTGTGTACGCCACTGCCACCCTTCAGCGCTCCACCACACTCGATCAGAGTACCCGCCAGCTTCAACAAATGGCAAAAACTCAGCGTTGGTCACCGGAAAACGATCAATAGAAAACGATTCAACAAACACTTCATGTTGCAGACGCTCGTTATCCAGTGTCTGCGCGAAATCGTCGCTGCCCATGAGAAACGAGCCGGCGGGAATCAAGGTCATGTCCTTTTGCTTATGCTCTCGTTCAGACGAGCAAAAACGGCGCTCACGCTTCTGAGCCTCATGCAGCCCTGCGTACTTTTCCCCCATGAGGAGCTGTTTAATGAGCAGCATGGTCTCATTATGTTGTTCTTCGTGCTGAAGCAGCATGTGGAAAATCCCGCCTGCATTCAGTAACGGATGCGCCGCGGTGAAATCAACTGTGTCAAGAAATGCGACGACTCGTTCCCGCACGGTATGGAGATAGTCCAAGAGGGCCGCCCGGGAAGGTAAGTTCATACGATTCGGTTTGGGGTTGTCAGTCGGCGTGAAAAAACGATCGTAAACAGCAGACAGGGTTGGATCTTGTTTACACTGTTGGAGAATCCAAAAGGACTCGGTCACGCCGATATGGCCGAGATGCCAACCAAGCGGACTGAAATCTGGATGGACTTGTCGTCCAAAGTCAACGTCGTCCACATCCGTAAGCAGCTGGAACGTGTATGCTCGCGCTTCCGCCATTGCACTGTGCACCTGAGCCGCCGCATTCATGCTGGGCCTCCACGCTCAAGCTGAAGGTAGCGCCACTCCAACGAAGCGTCGCAACCGAGAATGCAGTTTTCCTGCAAAGCAGTCCAGGCTTCACCCGCCCACAGCCGTTCGGAGGCGATGACGCCAGCCCCGGGAAACATGCCAGCGTTTGTCGCATAGTATAACGACGGCGCGGGTCCTTTGTTGGAGAACCGCGAGACAACAACATACGCCCCATTTGTCACAGCCAGATTGAGGGCAACGCGGATATCCAGAGCCGCCGCCCACCTTGCAACCTGACCGATCGTGAGGCGCAACGCTTCGACAATCGTCTCCAATGTGACAGTTTGACCGTGTAAGAAGTTGAGAAACAGCGCAAAAATATGTTCCGAATCGGTCGAACCGCCAATCGCCGTGTAGTACTCATCGCGCAAGGTTTCACGAATCTGGCGCATCAGGGTAAAGCGAAAGTTCTCAATGTAACCGTTATGCATACACAGGAACTGCTGATACGTGAACGGTTGACAATTGCTCTGATCAATAGCGAGGCCCGGCGTGGCGCTGCGCACATTGGCGAAAATACAAGACGAAGCGATATGGCGACTAAGACTCGGCAAATTCCGGTCGCTCCAAATCGGCGCGATGCTCGTATAGACGCACGGCGTCGGGTCAACGGCGGGGTTATACCAGCCGATCCCAAATCCGTCGGCATTCACGGTCCCTGAAGTCATTTCCATAGGACGGTAACTTTGCACAACTAGTGAGTGTTCAGGTTTGCTGATCACTTGTTCCAGAGTAACGGATTGACCGAGATAGGCAACAAAGCGACACATAATTTCGTACTGAGTGATGAGTAATGAATACCAAGGAACGAGTGTTGAATTCTCCCTGCTTCTACTCAGGACTCAGGACTTTCCTTCCCAGGGTGATTTCTCCGGTTGCTTCAGTAACAATCGGCGCAACCGTTCGGCCTCGGCATGAATCTCCCCATAACTACGGCCAAAAAGATCAAGCTGGGCAAGGACAATGCCGAATTCGCTCATTTGCTTTATGTGGTCCTGTTCCGAAAAATAGAGGGTGAGCCCCGGAATCGCCCGGGCTCGTTCGAAATCGAACAAGCGATCAGCGCGATCGTCAGCAAAGGTAATAAAGTTAAATTGTCCGCCGACCAGCCTCGCAGCGCCAATGTTCACGGCGGGACCACGCCCACATGCGAGCTGCAGCCCTGCTTCATAGATGCAGGCGTCCAAACAATGACGATAAAGATTGTAAAAACAGGTGGCGGCGCGCCCGTTGATTTCGGTGAGGGTAACGGAGTCCTCATGACACCAAAACTCGATATTGAAGAAACCGTTGTCGAGCCCAACGCTCCGGATCGCTTCTTTAGCGCGCGCTGCTAGCAGCTCTTGGAGGTGCGCGGGATGTTGCGATGGTAAAGAAAAATTATCGATCACACGCGACCCGGGGTAGGTGTTCGTATCGGTGATAGCCCAAATGTGGGGCTCTCGTTGATACACCCACCCTTCAACGGTGACCTGCGGTCCGTCAATAAACTCTTCAACAAGCATAATGTCGCGCGTCGCCAACGGATATTTTTTCTGGTCCACGTATCGGCGAAAGAATGGATAATACATCGGCGACCACAACCCATAATCACGCCGAGCAATCGCCAGCGCCTGCTGCAAGTCAGCCGGCGTCTCCAGTTTGAAACCAAGGATCCCAAGGTTGAGCCAGGGGGGTTTGATGTAGCACGGATACAGGGGCGCTTGGGGATGCGCAGCATGGAGGTCGATATAGTCGCAACGGATGGGCGTGGGTTCGCTCCGGCGCGAGTAGTATTTGTGGATACAGAGGAACACCGACTCGATACTAGGGCCGGGAAAACCAAACTCCTCGCAGAGCGCCGCCGCCGCCAGGTCCGCCACGTCGCGCGAATAATAAATAGCGTCGATATGATGCGTACGAATATAGTCGCGGCACCGGTCAATATACGCGAGGAGATCGAGTTCCGGCGACGGTGTCCGCGGATTCAATGGCGCGTCGAGCAAGTGAAAATTGTACCCGGAGAGGCTCGCAACCGCTGTGCGATCCCTTTGTGAAGGACACGTGATCAACACCTCCGTCGCCATAGGCTCTCCCTCGCCTTGTCCTTAGATTCTTCAACCCCACCTGCGCCGCTTGGGCATTCTAGTTTGCCCGGACTTTGTGTCAACCGGATATACGAAAAAACAAAAGACAAAAGTCAAAAGCAAAAAAATAAAGAGAGGCGGTAGGCGTTCCTTTTGCGTTTCTTCTCCGATAAGGCTATAGGGAACCGTAGACGCTCTCAGCATGGCAGCACAAAGAGGAGGCTCGTATGTTGCTCTATCTTGATACTACTCGCGCGCCCAACCCACGCAAGGTTCGCATCTATGTGGCGGAGAAAGGGCTCACCATTCCCACGAAAGAATTGAACCTGCGCGCAGGCGAACAACGCACCCCCGAGTTTCTGCAAAAGAACCCGTTCGCTGGCGTGCCGATTCTAGAGCTCGACGATGGCACAGTCATCGCTGAGACGCTCACCATCATGGAATATCTCGAAGAGTTATATCCAGAGCCGCCCTTGGTCGGCGCTGATGCAGTCACACGCGCGCTGGTGCGCATGTGGGAGCGACGTTGTGAGATCGGCGTGTACTTGCCCGCCTCACGCATGGTGTTGAATAAAGGCGAAGTGTCGGACCACGCACGGAAGACCCTGGTTGCTCGCCTGGCTCTGGTCAATGACGGATTGGCGGGACGCGAGTGGCTGGCCGGTCAGTTCTCGATTGCCGACATTATGCTCTTCATTGGTCTAGAAACTGCTCATCATGGTCAATTCGCGCTTGAGCCGGCATGGACAAATGTCAGCCGGTGGTATGCAGCCATGAAAGCAAGGCCAAGCGCGTCAGTATAAAAGTTGTGGGAGATCTTGCAACCTTTTTCTCCAAATAATACCACAGGAAACTCTCTCTCGCTTGGCGAACGAGAAACCGCTTCACTGACATGACTGAAGGAAGAAGCGCCCTATGGCACAAAGATGTCAGGCGCTTCTCGCTATTCTTTGCCCTTTCGTACTTTGTCCAGGGCGTGACCGATCTCACCTCTGGCTTTGCTAATCAACCCATCCAATATCTTCTCAAAGAACAGATGGGGCTCTCCGCTGCGCAAACCGGGTTCTTCTTTGCTGTGATAGGGATGGGGTGGACCATCAAGCCCCTCTATGGCTTGCTCTCCGACTTCTTTCCATTCGCCGGTTATCAGCGCAAAGGCTACCTCTTACTGATGAGCGCGGTTGGGGCGAGCAGCTGGGCCACGCTTGTCGCTTTTCCACCGAGTTACGCGCTGGCGCTCTTTTTTCTCACTTTGTGTGCGGCAACCCTGGCGTTCTGCGATGTGATGACCGACGCCTTGATGGTGGAAGTAGGGCGACCGCTGGAACTCACAGGGAGTTTTCAAGCGATACAATGGGCTTCCATCAGCTTCGCTTTTACTCTCGCTCAGCTTGCCGGCGGTTATCTTTCAGCGCACACTGTCCCACGGACGGTGTTTCTACTCTCCGCATTTTTTCCTCTGGCGACGTTCCTCGCTTCACTCAGCTTCGTGCAAGAGCCGCGCGCGAGCGTGAGCCGCCGCAGCCTCCATGACACCCGAGAGGCCCTTTGGCAAGCGGCCGGGACGCGTTCGTTGTGGATCGTGGCGGGCTTCCTGTTTTTGTGGAACTTCAGTCCTTCGCTCGGAACGCCTTTATTATATTACCAAACCGACGTGCTCGGATTCTCCAAGGTCTTTATCGGCGCATTAGGCGCGATCAACAACGCCGCCGGGATTGTAGGAGCCTTGCTCTTTTTCGCTTTCTGTCGAGAAGTCAACTTTCACAAACTCCTCATGATTGCCGTGGCGCTTGGCGTCTTGGCTACTCTCAGCTTCATTGGCCTGGTGGGGGCAACCTCGGCTGTAGTCATTTACTTTCTCTTCGGCTTGCTCTCTCAGGTGACACACCTCGCGATCTTGGACCTCGCCGCCCGCTCGTGTCCAGCCCACGCCGAGGGTACAGTTTTCGCTCTCTTAATGTCCTGCTTGAACGTTGGCCGGACCGGCTCTACCCTTCTTGGAGTCTGGTTCTACGACCACGTGGGGCTCATGCCGTTGATCTTCGTCAGTGCGGGTTTCACCGCGTGCTGCGGGTTGATCGTGCCTTGGCTTTCATCGGAACCTAGCGACAGTGACGCTGCAAAAGCAATTCTCCTTTCAGCCGATACAGCTCGGCCTCACACCACCGCTCCCCGGTTTTCTGGGCTGCAGCTAGCGCCTCGGCCAGTACAGATAACCCTTCTTCTCCCCGTCCTATCTTTCCATAGGCCTCGGCTAGTAAGGCGAGATGATAGGGCTGTCCTGTCTTTACCCCTATCGCATGAAAGCCGGCCAGCCCTTGGTGCATGTGGACAATCCCTTCCTCAACTTGCCCCTGGTCAAGACCCTCGGTTCCTGTAACCTAGGTTAGGCAGCAGACGCGGCACTTCTG
>CAZUFQ010000293.1:0-7849 GCA_964618735.1 uncultured Enterobacteriaceae bacterium | reverse complement strand
GATATGGAAAGCGATATAGGCTTTCTTGCCCGCGGGGAAAAAACGGGTCACCAATCACAAGAGATCGAAGCTGACGCATTTGCATCCGAGTTCTTATTACCCAGTTGGCTGTTGGTGGCTCATGCGCGGCGCCAGCAGTGGGGAAAGGTCGATCTCGCGCGACCTGAAGTCGCTTACCAGCTATCACTACGGCTCGGCGCAAGCTATGCGGCAACGTGTTGGGCGCTAGCTGAGAATAGCCTAATTACTCGGGGCGCCGCCAAGCGATTAATGGAAACGACACCAAAGACTTCCAAACAGCGTGCAATGCCGAACATCAAGCCAGACACATGGCATGCAGATGTATGGGAAATCTCGGAGCGAGACCAAGGAATTCATGTATTGGGGAATCCAGACGATTGGGTCGTACTCGCACTGCAGGAGCATGTCGCCAGCGGCTATATCTGGGACACGGAGGCGATCGCATCGGCTGGACTCACGGTAGAGCGCGACGAGCGATCCAATCATCAAGGGGAAGCCATGGGGGGCACAGTAACGCGCCGTCTTACAGTACGCGGCCCTGCTGAGGGCCAGCTACGAATGGAAGAGCGGCGCCCATGGGATTTAGAACATTCATCCCTAAATACATTCGAACTCGACCTCGCGCTCGTAGGTGCAGAAGAGGAAGGTCTGTCTCGCGCTGCGAAATTAGATGTCGCCTAAGCGAGGCCAAGTTTGAGAAGCGTAACAATCGAAGTCGACTTGCGTTCAAAGTGGGGGGCAGTGCGAGACCAGGGAACGCGCAGTTCATGCCTGGCCTGTGCGGTGTCGGACGCGCATATGCTCTGTCATTCGCTGAAAGAATCACTGTCAGCAGAGTTCCTTTTTTTTCAAGCGGGCGAGCGTATGCCCGGCCGCAATGTCGACTTGGGGCTAACGTTTGAAGCTGTCGATGGAGCGCTGCAAAGTGACGGGCAACCTATGGAAGCGGAATGGCCATATCAGACCACCACGCCTATTCCGTGGATACCTCCATCAGTAACTAAACTATGGTATGGAGCACTAATCGACTCACGCTCGACGGTTGTTCAAATCGGCAAGGCATTACGAGCGCACCAGCCCGTTGTACTGGGAATCCAGCTAACTTCTGAGTTTTATGCGCCGATCAGCAAGCCGTACATTATCTCGGCAAAGGGCAGCGGATTCGGTGGGCATGCGGTTCTGGCAGTAGGGCTTGGTACTGATCCAATAATCGGACCGGTATTACTGGTGCGAAATAGTTGGGGCAATCGCTGGGGGTTCAACGGTCATGCCTGGCTCGCTCGAAGTTACCTCGATGACAAATTAATTGGGATGCGCACGCTCGAACCCGCAGGAACCACGTAAGCAGTAAAGGGAGATTAATAATGCATCCGTGCTCAGGAAAATCACGGGCAGACGCCTGGCTAAACGCGGCGAAGATTCTGTGTAAGCATAGGGACCGCGCCTACAACGTTATCGTGGAGGTCGAAGATCCCGCGCTCGTAACGCCGCGCTCACGCGCAATTGAAGCGCGCGTGGACGCGTTTCTCGCAGCGCATGATTGCCAGCCAATTCACACGGTCGCCGAAACAATTTTTCCCTCAGCTGAATACGTGACTGGCGGACTCAAGAAGGTCCTCGAATATCCGCAATCCATCTATCCGGAAATTCGTAGTATAAGTGCCAATAGCCAGGGAACTTACGCGCTACGCCTTACACAGCGGAAATGCTCTGATGGCACGACCATGCAGCCACTCGATGTGTTGATCGAAAAGCTTCGACGGCAATTAAAGGGAAATGGGCCTCAACGTGCCGTCTACGAACTCGATATGTGTCTTGAGCCGATGGAGCTGAAGTTCTACGACCCCGAAATCGACCACGGTAATGTCAGGGGTGGTCAGTGCCTAAGTCATATAAGCCTAAAGTTGGGGCATAACCGTGAGCTTTACCTGACTGCGTTATACCGGTATCAGTACTTCATACAGAAGGCATTAGGGAATCTAAAAGGCCTCGCGCGCTTACAGGGCTGCATCGCTCGTGAGGTTGGTATTTCAGTCGGGCCGCTGGTATGTCACGCGACTCTCGCGGTCTTGGAGACGAAGGGTAAACCACTGCCATGGAATTGGGCTGACGTGGTTAGGCTATTAGGCGACTGCGAGAGTGTGACAGCCCACAGTGATGCCACGGAGACGGTTTGATGAACCTTACAGAGTATCAACGTCAGGCATTTACTACCGCAAAGATCGATTGGAGCGATGCGAGGAAGCAGCATATTCCTTCATTCGGGATCGTGGGTGAATTAGGGTCAGTCACTAGCGAAATGAAAAAGCGACTTCGCGATGGACAGGCCTATACCGACGCTCATGAAAATTTAATCGAAGAGTTTGGCGATCTACTTTGGTATGTCGGAGCCTTAGCTACGCGCCACGGCCTGCAACTTGAACAGCTTGCCAAGGCTACAAAAGCAACGAATTCAAAACCCACTGTCTATGGCCATGTATATGCCATGGTGAATGGATTTGCGAAAGTCATGTCTGCTATAGATGCAATCGAAGGTGCGCAGAGTAGAAGGGCTAACGCGAGACTCGCTCAAGCTCTATCTGTTGCGCTGAATTCTACCTTGGCAGCAATTAAGCGCGAACGGATAGATCTGGAGGTGGTCCTCAAGGCTAATCTGGTAAAGGCAAAAAGCATGTTTGGGCCGAGCACCGTCCGCCCAGCTCGCTGCTTTGACGCGAAATATGCGAGCTACGAGCGTTTGCCTCGAAGAATTAATGTGCAATTCCTTGAGCGGCCCCGCGGTACCGACCGTCTAGAGGTCGTGCTCCGAGTAAATGAAATGAATATCGGCGATAGGCTGACGGATAACGCAGTTAAGGATGATGGATATCGATTTCACGATGCATTCCATTTGGCATACGTTGCGGTGCTTGGATGGTCGCCAGTCGTTCGGGCTACGTTTCGATGTAAGCGGAAAAGCAATTCGAAGGTTGATGAAGTAGAGGACGGTGCCCGAGCAACAATTGTCGAGGAAGCTATCGCACAAACAGTATTCAATTACGCGCGTGGCCACTCGAATCTCGTGGGACTTGACCGAATTGATCACGACATCTTGAAGTTAATTCAACGAATGGTAAGAGGATTAGAGGTCGAGAAGTGCGCCCTTCACGAATGGCAAAGGGCAATTTTTGTAGGCTTTGAGGCTTTTCGCCATCTGATGAAACATCGCGGTGGATGGTTAATGATCGACGCTGAGAACAGAAGCCTTTCCTTCAGTCGGGAGGGGCCGGTGGTTGGCTAGTTGGTGGTTAACAGTATCCGAAATATGGTCGTTAATTCGCCATTTTGGCGGGAACCACGGTTTTGGTAGGAGAGTTTGCCCCGAATACCGTTGCTTAATTCGCGTTCGCCCGCTGCGCCCACTAATCTCCGGATGTGCTACTCGCGCATATTTATCCACTTCGCAAAACAGATTCTGGCAGTCAATTAATTGGAGGGGACGACCCCACAGTGACTGAAAGTCTAAATCCCGCTGTTGAAATTCGTGTAGTTGACGCTCAGCAACCCATCGGATGGCGTCCGCCTCTGAAAAATCACCAAGATCGGTAAAACACTTCCGTATTCCGTCCCGTGCGCCAGGGCCAGGCATTACGAACTCCATTTCAGAGAACGAGAAGTGGTCGCTATAGTTAATGTCAGTTGCAAATTGATAGGCTAAGAACGGCCCTATACTTGGTAATGCGACCAACGTTCTGTAAGCCTGCGCCATACTCTTGCAAGCAACAAGAGTTGCCACAGTCCCATCACGTAACAGCGTTGCAAGGAGCTCTAGATGCATCCGATGCTTCTTAGGTCGGCGAATCGAAGCAGGGCCGCTTGGCATAATGTAGGCGGCGGAGTATATGGATGCGCCTCCACCCAGAGCTGCGTTTAGCACGCTATCGAATCGATCGACATCGAACCGTGCCCGTTGAATTGGGCCCAATTCGATTTCAAGTAAATTCCACGTTTCTGTTCTATTAAATATCTTGAATAGAAGAACACGAAATACTGTGTCTAGTGCGTCAAATGGATATTCGTATATTACGTGCCGAATCAAGAACTGACTGACACGATCAGCCGCACGATATGCATTTGTAAACTTATAGCACGCGAGAATCTGATTACTTGTCCATGGAAATGGTCTGCCGCTTACACGGTTGTGATAGATCTGTTGCCGTTCTGTTGCAAACTTCCAATAGGTATCAAAGACAAGTGAAGGCTTTGGTTCCGCTCGCTTAACGATAATGGCATGTCGCCCGAGAGGAAGTTTTTGCTGTCGCGACGGCCTCATCGGCATTGTGCTTCCAATTTCTGTTCATTTCTGGCTGTGCATTCAGTCGGCTTTGCGCATCGAGCGTGCGATAAGCCTCCCGATGGCGTCGCGCCGAGCTCTGGATTCTTCCTCTGAGAGGCGCTTCTGCGTAGCCGTGACCCGATAGCCACGGATAGTTTCCTCCTTTGCCTCGGGAATTGGTACTGAGTCAAACAGTTGAGAAACCAGCTCTTCCGGCATTAAGAAACGGACGCGAGGGATGTGCTCCTCTTCAAGTCGCGCAGCAATAAACTTTTGCAGTGAAGCGCGTCGACGTTCTCCCGGGCACACGAGGATTATCTCGGTAAATCCTGCTGCAATGCACTTCTCGATATTTCCAAGCTCTTGATCACGAGTCGACGTCATCGAAATTTCGCATGCAATACGCGTGTCACCGCGGCGTAGTGAGACGTCAACCCAACCAGTTCCGTTCAAAACCGGCTCCTCAATAGTTGCCAGGTAACCACATTCTTCTGCTGTCTGCTTGATAACCTCTTGCAAATATTTATGTTGCTTGCCGCCGCGACCAGGGCTCGAAGGCGTTTTCGGGCGTGCCGGTACAGTCTCGATTCGGCGACTACCTGTTTCCCCAGGCGCTTGATCGTGATTAATTGCTGATATTGGCGCCTGTTTTGCCGAAGCGCTTTCGGAAACGCTGACCCTGGCTTGACCGTCCGCGTTTGGAGTACGCGAAGGCGGCTCGGACACTGCTTTCGTCGCCCTGGTTTCAACGTGCCGTTCCGATGACTCAGATTGCTTCGGTGGAGTAGTTTCCCAGATTGCATCCGGTGGACCGGCATAGGCCTCTCGAATGGCTGAGATATTGATATTGTGCTCCCAGTCCTCTATTCGCGTCAGGCGCTCCAGATGCCCGAGTGGAACCGTTACTTGAATGGCGTGCGGGGTAAGATTTCTGACGTAACACGCGAATGCTGTTCGGTCGCGCATCTTCTTCATACTTTGGATGAATTCGGCGTTTGATCGCATTTCGTTGCCGAAAGTGGAGGCGTCCTTCGCACTTACACCGCCCACGAACTTAGTACTTGTGTTGGTAATTACGCTTGAACGCAGTGACGGCGAAAGCTGGTCGAGGGTCTGGTGAGCAAGAATAAGCCCTATGCGGTACTTGCGAGCCTGGATGAGCAATTGATCGATATTATCGTCGAAATAGTCATGAGCTTCGTCTATGTAGACAAATGCAGGATGCCGCTCGTGGGGCGCAAGAATCGTCCGTTGAAGTGCCGCTTGTGCTATGAGGGCAATGAAGAACCGACCAAAAATCGAACATCCCTCCTGCTTGAGGAGCTCCTTTGCAGTATTGATAAGGACGATCTTTCCAGACTGCATTGCATCGAAAAGATCAACTTTGTTTCGCTTGTGCGAAAACATGCGATCAAACGTAGCGTTGCTCAGTACCCCCCACAGACGGTTCAGTATCTGTTTCTTTGTTTCCTTGAAGTTTTTATCAAAAAAACGTGTTTCAAAAAATGCGCGGGCGGTCGGTGGTAGCTGCTCCATGAATGGCCGGAACCGCTCGCCGCTCTCCATAATCTCGCGGAGCGTGTGGATCGTCGCATCGGGGATCTGGAGCATGAGGCGCGCCAGATACTTGAATATCATGCCCTGTCGAGCGGTGAGTTCGGCTCCCAACACGGCGCCAAATAGGTACTCGTAGAGGTCAATTGTCCCATTGAGTATCTTTTCGCGGTCAACGGGACGCAATGTTCCCATGCGTTCATCGTTGCAATCGAACATATTGAGACATACGGGATGCTCAATGTCGTTTGGGTCAATTATGAGGAGACGGTCTGCAAGACTCTCATGGGTCATCTTGCTGAAATATGGAAGATGCGCAATGGTGTCGATCAAGTCGCCCTGACTATCGATGACGATTATTGAGCGATTTTCGTGTAAAGCACCCTGCAAGTCGATATGTAGCAAGAGCTGCATTAACTGCGTCTTGCCGTGACCGGTACCGCCAACGATGTGGGTGTGCTCGTAGCGGACGGGGAGCGGAATATGAAACGGAAGCGGGGTCTTTAGAAGACCTTCGAATGGCGTCCCAGCCGCATATAATTCTACGAGAGAAAGCGCAGAGTCTTTAGGCCGATCAGTTGGGAAAACGCACTTGCGGGAGGACGATTCAGGCCTGTCTCTTGGAATACCTGAAGCGTCGAGCAAATTGATGTCCGCTCTGTCTCGCACTGCTTCAAAGATGCGCGCTAGCACGAATTCCTCGTGTGCGAGCGTCAGCATCGTGCGTTCAATGATCTCCGCCGGATAGTCACAAAGATCGATGAGTGGCACGGTCAGAGAATTGCCGACTACATCCTCCGACTCGTTATCGTCTTCGTTGTTATCATCCGGGTTGAACGTAACCGAGTCAGGCAGGCTTTGCAGAATTCCGGCGAAGATACTGATGATGCCCTCTTTCCAAAGCGGGAGGAGACGCTGTTGTTCTTGGAGAAAGCGCCGCTTCCGCTCAAGGTAACCGCGCAGCCAAACGCCTTCCTCAAGCGTGAGTTCGCTTTCCCAATTAATCTCGGGGAACATGTACATGGTTCCCTCGATCGCAACGAGAGAGCGTGTCGCCGCGAAAAGCGCTTCACCGAGTAGAAGCGATGGAGTGAGCTGCGAGCGTTCACACGCTTCGGTGACAATATCGAAGTAGAATCGTGGCGCAGCGCTCTCGTCGGCAAACGGCGAGCCATCGAAGAGTGCCTTAACCTCTTCGTGGAGCTTTCTGGTTGAGCGCTTTTCGCGTTCGCGTTCAGTGAGAAATGGGTTGCGGAAGCCGTATCCAATGGTACTGGTGGGTACGAGGTCCGCAACCTTAGAACGGCCCGCTACGGGATTGCCCGTCAAGGTCGCGATTAGAGATTCTAAAAAGGATCTCATGAGATAACCCGAGCCGCAGCGTTACTAAAGCAGTGTTAAATCTCGAATACTTCCTCTCCCCCAAAGTGTGTGGCCGTTTCAAGAAGAGCCTTAAAATTCGAGCACGCTTCTTTGATCTGCTCTTCGACCGCGCGCATTTCCACAATGTCTTTGCATTCAATGTGTTTTCCGTTTACGAGATCGTCAACGGAGAATTGAATGTTTAACATTCGCGCCGCTAAATATGACGCTGCGCCCAGCAATCCAGCCGCCGGCATACCAAGATCATGCTTTTGATAGATAAGGGTCTTCCCCATCTTGTATTTTTTTATTGCCTGCTTTTCGTCTTCAGATATCTCTGCGCGGCAGTCGAGCGAAAAGGTAATGTTGCTCGACAACATTCCAGATTTTTGATCGCGACGAATTAAGAGTTTCACAGTCCCTCCCTTGAATTTCCCCGGTCCCTAATCCTGACGTGACGCGCCGTTCCCCAACGGTTGTGCGTCGACTCGTCCAGGGTACCGAATTCTGGGTGTACTGTACTAGAACGATTGTTCAGTGAGGGGCGAGCCAGGGCGGAGAGTTGTCGTTGATGGCAGCACGGCCGTCGGGTGCAGC
>CAZUFQ010000292.1:0-7849 GCA_964618735.1 uncultured Enterobacteriaceae bacterium | reverse complement strand
TGGCGATCGCCCACGAGTTGGTGAAAAACCCGGACGTCCTTTTGCTCGACGAGCCTACGAACCATCTCGACCTGGAGGGTATCCTGTGGCTCGACGAACTTTTACAGGTCGAGCCTCTCGCCTTTGTCGCGGTGAGCCATGACCGGTACTTCTTGGAAAATGTTACAACGAAGATCATTGAACTCAACCGTATCTACCCCAATGGTCTCTTCGAAACCGAGGGACGCTATAGTGATTTTTTAGCGAGTCGGGACGCAGCGCTCCAGAATCAGGCTGCCTATCAAGAGTCCCTTGCCAACACCGTCCGGCGTGAGTTGGAGTGGTTGCGTCGTGGAGCGAAGGCGCGCACTACGAAAGCCCAGGCTCGTATAAAGGAAGCCGGACGACTCATGCAGGAGCTTGAGGAGCTGAAAGACCGAGCAGTGTCGGGGACGACAGGAATCGATTTCACCGCCTCGGATCGGCAATCCAAAAAGTTGATCACTGCGCGGCAGCTCATGAAAGCGTTCGGACAGAGGCAGGTCCTGAATGGGGTGGATTTGACGCTGACTCCAGGAATGCGGCTCGGCCTACTTGGGCCGAACGGAAGCGGCAAAACGACGCTTCTCCGCTTACTCATTGGCGAGATGGAGCCGGACGCCGGATACATTGAATGCGCCGAGGGTCTGCAGGTTGCTTATTTTGATCAGACCCGCGCCACCCTTGACCCCGATCTGACGTTGCGCCGGGCGCTGGCGCCGGAAGGCGATACTGTCATCTATCGGGGCCGCCCTGTCCATATCGCGTCTTGGGCTAAACGTTTTCTCTTTCGAACTGAGCAATTGGAGATGCCGGTGCGCCGCCTCTCTGGCGGCGAGCAAGCGCGCATTCTGATCGCCCAGCTCATGCTCCAACCGGCCGACGTATTGATTCTTGACGAACCGACTAATGATTTAGACATTCCGACTTTAGAAGTGCTGGAAGAGAGCCTCAACGAATTTCCTGGAGGTCTCGTACTCGTCACCCATGACCGCTTTTTACTGGATCGCGTCTCTACTTTGCTACTCGCTCTTGATGAGACGGGTCGCGGCGTCTTCTACGCCGATTACGCGCAATGGGAGGCGGTGCGGGATAACGCAAAGACTGAGGCGCCCGAGCCCGCTCCAAAATTATCCCCTCGGGCGACCCCACGCCCTCCACAATTTTCCTCCCGTGAAAAGCGCGAGTGGGAGCAGATGGAGCAACAGATCCTGAGCGCCGACGAAGTAGTCGCAGCCTGCCAGCGAGCACTCGACGACCCCGCCGTGGCCTCTGATCCTGTCGCTCTACAAGAACGCTACCAAGCGCTGGAATTTGCACGTGACGCTGTAGATAAGTTGTACGTACGCTGGGCCGAACTTGAGGAGAAACGTAAAGGAGTATTGTCATGAAAACGGAGCGGATTGAATACCAGGACGGCAACGTCACTCTCTGTGGGTTTCTTGCTTATGATGAAACAAACATGAAACCGCGCCCAGGGATTTTAGTCATGCCCGGGGGGTTCGGGCTTGGCGTCAACGCCAAACGGCGCGCGCAAATGCTTGCCACGCTAGGGTATGTAGCATTAGCGGGAGATCCCTATGGGGATGGGCGCGAGATCGATGATCTCCAGGAGGTTATGAAAGAGGTCACCGCATTGCGCGCCGATCCGGTTCAATTCCGCCGCCGTGTACAGGTTGCTTTTGATACGCTGGTTTCACTGCCCCAGGTTGATCCGCGACAGGTAGCGGCGATCGGCTATTGTTTAGGGGGAACGCTTGCTTTGGAACTAGCCCGCGATGGCGCCCCGCTTAAAGGCGTCGTGACCTTTCACGGCGGCTTGGAGACCCAACGCCCCGCGGTCGCCGGTCAAGTCAAGGCAAAAATTCTCGTCTGCACCGGCGCGGACGACCCCTCTGTCCCTGTTGCTCATGTGAATACGTTTGCTGAAGAAATGACCAAAGCGGGAGTCGACTGGCAAATCATCCGCTATGGTCACACTCAACATGCCTTTACGTATCCAGACGCGGCGACTCGCGGCATTTCCTGGATTGCTTACAACAAACTCGCCGACGAACGGTCCTGGAAAGCGATGCAGTCGTTCTTCGAGGAACTGTTCATCGCCTAAGCAGCAATGGCGGCCCTCAAACAAACTGCACGGCGACTTCTCCCACGCCGGAAAAGACGGCGCGGTAGGAGCCCGGCTGACTGACCGAGTGATGGCAAAACGAGCCGGTAATCACGGGCTGCCCCGGCTCTAGGCCCAATCCGTATTTATGTAGGAGCCGACACAGACGCGCCAGCGACAGATATGGGTCATCCATCGTTTCCCCAGGCGTTTTGGTTTCGACAAGTTGCCCATCGCAGTAGAACTCGACGGTCGTGTTGATGAGCCCATCACGCACCGGCGCCTCTGGTCCCACTACGATTCCCCATTGCGCCAGGCCATCGGCCAGCATGACCGCTGGGGGTTCTGGTTGGGCGCGCGCTTCGTTAATCTCAAACGCCGGAGCAACTGCACGCACCGCGGCTTTAGCGGCCGCCGCATCTACATCATCTCCACGCAACGGTTTCCCAACAACAAGACACAATTCCGGCTCGATATGGCAGTTCAGCATCTTCGCCAGCGGCGCTGATGCGCCGGATGAGAAAATGCGGCTTTGTAAGACGTATCCGAAGGGTCGAAAGTCTTTTCCCATACGGTCGCGGGCCCTTCCCGACGTCAGCCCGACTTTCCAACCGCCGAGCCGATCGCCTGCGGTCTTGAAGCGGCCGAGCACTTCAAGTTGCAGCGCCAGCGCTTCGTTCAAATCCCACCGCTCTTGCTCAAGTCCAACAGGCGCCGCTCCGTTTTTTCGCGCCGTATACAAAGCCTCAACAATTGCCGCCTGATTTTCCATCTCGTTTTCCTCCCTTAATAGCCCAGCTGTTTGTCAACAATACCAACGAGGGACTCTCCAGTACGAGCACGACGCAAGTTCTCGCAAAACCGATCGAGATTGCGAGACGCGCGTAATTGGCTGGCGCCGGCGGTATGCGGCGTCATGACCACATGCTCCAGCGTCCACAATGGATGATCTGTGGGCAGCGGCTCAAGCGGGGCGACGTCGAGCGCGGCCCCGGCGCAACGGCCGTCCTGTAAAGCGCGCACAAGCGCTTCTCCATTGATGATCTCACCACGGGTGACATTGACCAGAAACGCCCCTCGTTTCATCTGTGAGAAGGCGGCGTCGTTGAACAAATCCTTGGTCTGTGCGGTGAGCGGGCAGCAGACGGCGACGACGTCCGAGGCCGCGAGTAATTCCGGAAAGCGGTCACGGCCCCATACTTCACGCACTCCGTCCGATGGGGGCACAGCCCATTCGTCCAGAGCTAAGACATGCATCCCAAAGGCCACGGCTCGACGCGCCATCGCACGCCCTGTGCCTCCGAAGCCGACGATGCCCATCGTCAGTCCTTCTAGTTCTATTTCTTTCTGCCGCATCGCCTCGCGCGCGTTCCAGCTGGCGGGGCCGAGACGGATGGACGTGGCAATCTGCCGAGTGAGCGCCAAGAGCAAACCGAACGCGGTGTCAGCCAAATGGCCTCCTACGAGCCCCTTTTCACCAGTAAGGACAACCTGAGAATCGCGCATCGCCGGATAGAGAAACATATCAACGCCAGACGCAATGGCGTGCACCCAGCGCAAACGAGGAGCGGCGCGGAATAGAGATTCAGGGATGAAGCCTAAGATCACTTCGGCGTCGGCGGCCATAGCGGCGGCGTCACGCAGCTGAGGAGCAATTTTAATCATCGAGCCTGGCGGCGCCGCAGCTTGGATCTTCGCCAAATCTCCCTCAGATACTTCAGGCAACGTGAGCCCCAGTGTCACCAGGATCGTTGTGGGTTTGTCCAATCTCAAGTCGGTCATACGGTGAGCGCCTCCTTCTCGCTGACGGAATGGTACACTGCACGCCGCCATTCATCCAGAAGGGACGCAAGAACGGACGCTCCATCATCCAGAGTGCTATGCGGTCCGTAAGATTGACGCGCAGTTTGCGTGGATTTTCCCTGGAGTTGTATTGTGGTAAAACCAGATTGACTTGAAAAAAAGGAGGATTGTTTTATGGCCAGAGTTCCCTATGTCGAGCGAGAAGCAGCTTCTCCAGAAACCAAAGAACTCTATGACTCGTTTGCCAAGCAGTTCAACCTGCAAGATGTTCCGAATGTAGTGAAGGCGCTCTCCAACAGCCCCAAGTTGGCCAAGCGCGTCTTTCCACTCGGGGACTATTTTATGCACGAGTCCGCTCTAGACCCGCGGTTGCGGGAACTCGCTGTCCTTACACTGATGCAGCGGCTCAACTGCAACTATGGTTTTGTGCGGCACATCTCCATTGCCGAACGGACCGGCATTTCCCGCGCACAGATCGACAACATTAGTTCGTATCAAACGAGTTCTCTATTTAACGATGACGACAAACGCATCATCAAGTACGCCGAGGATCTCACGCTTAAAGGGCAAGTTGATGACACACTCTTTCGTGAGATTGAAGGTAAAATTGGGCGACAAAATCTCGTAGATCTGACCGGAGCTATTGCATTCTGGAACATGATGGCGCGGAATTTGAACGCCTTGCAGGTCGATTTAGAGTCGTGGTAAGACTAGGCCGCGCCTGGCGGTCGTCAGCTGTTGATGGCGGCGACCTGCCGCCAATCGAGGCCGAAGCGCGCCAGGTATTTCCGCAACCGATCGGCGTCATTCGTCGTGGTCTTCCGGTCGCGCGACCTGCCGAAGAGGTTGCGTCCCGCGTCGGAAAGATGGCGTGCACTGCCGCAGACCTCAACGACATTACGAAGTTGCAAGCGGTCGAAGAGGTCAAGGGCTTCCCACTGCTGCGCTCCCACGAGTTGTCGCACTCTGTCCTCCTGGTCTGTATGTCTAGGAGAGTCCCAGGCATGTCGCAGGCGCTCCCACTCTTCCTCAACCAGTTCCACCGTAATGCGCCCGCCGCTTGCTAAAGTAGCCATGCGTATGACTGCCGCGTTCAGATCTCGGAAATTGCCGCTCCATTTGCCTTCAGTGGACGTGGCAAATTGGACGAACCGTTCTCGTGCTTCTTTATTGAAGGTGACGCGAGTTCCCGTGCGTTGAGCAAACTGGTCCAATTCGTACTGAAGATTCGGTTCAATATCTTCAGACCGTTGTCGTAAGCCAGGCAAGGAGAAAGTCCAGAGATTAATCCGAGCAAGCAGATCCTCGCGAAATGTTCCTGTTTTCACCATGTGTTGTAGATCACAGTTTGTGCCGGCAATTAGTTGAAAGTCGCTGCAGGTCTCACGATCGGCGCCTAATGGCAAAAAGGTCTTCTCTTCCAGCGCGCGCAGCAGCATGGCCTGTTCGTCGAGCCCTAAGGCGCCGATCTCGTCGAGAAACAACACGCCTTCATGGGCGGTCAATAACAAGCCGGGACGATCGCGCTGTGCGCCAGTGAAGGCGCCTTTGACGTGTCCGAACAATGTGGACATGGCGTTTTCCCCGCGCAACGTTGCACAGTTTACTTCAACAAATATCCCTTTCACTTGATGGCGCGTTTTCTTGAGTTCATAGACTCGCTTCGCCAACCGTGACTTTCCTGCGCCCGTTGGCCCCATGAGCAGCACCGGATCGCGCGATCTAATAGCCACCTGCTCGATACGTTCTATCAGTCGATTGAACTCTGCATTATGAGTCGGAATCCCAGACTTCAAAAAGGACACGGCTTCTTTCTGCTCCTGCTGAAATCGGGCCGCCAGTTTGTTGTACCTGGAGAGGTCGAGATCGATGATCTCATAAGTTTCTCGACGCTGACGATTGGGCGGCGAAGTCTGAATCAACTTAGCGGGAAAGTACCGGGCTTCGGTGAGGAGGAACAAACAGATTTGGGCGATATGGGTGCCGGTGGTAATGTGAATGAGATAGTCCTCGCGCTCAAGATCGAAAGAATAACGCTGGGCAAACTCATACAACGCTCCGTACACTTCCTCCAGATCCCAAGGATTCTCGATGGGGATAATGTGGGGATGCACAGTCGTTTCTGGAGAGATGCTCTGGATGTCTGCAGCAATGGTCTGTCCCAAGGCGCTGAATTTTTCATCGTAGAGGAGTTCGAGGCGGTGCACGACCAATGTTTCCTGTTGACAGAGTGAGACTGTTGGTCGCCATTTGCTCCAGCGTTCTGGTCTGCGCCCGGCGTCGAGAACTGTACCCAATAAGCTGATAATGACAAGCTTTTTTTGTACCATAGCGTATATTCTATTTTTTTATCTTTTATTCTATAAATGAAGTGAATGGCAAATGCAAATTTTTCTCTATCGTTCACTTATCTCTCGAAAAAATCACAAGTTTTTCACTCTTTCACTTGACGAGCGCTCTTGGCGCCAAACCTGCTCTCTTCTGTTGACAATAAACAGCAAAGATACGTGATATGAGGGAGCAGCCTTATGGCAAACAAACAGCTCTTCACTTCGTCGGTCGGTAAATTGGTTCCAGCTACGGATGTCATCAACCATGAACAGGCTCCAGCCTACGCGTTTTCGCCGCAACATCGGTTGGCGCAGTATGCAGCCACGGGTTGCTTGAATGCGACGTTCTACGCTTCGGACAAGGAACAACTGGACCAGATTGTGGCGCTGTGTCACGTCGTCGAACCGGAGTTCATAGCAAAAACTGCTCTCTATTGTCGGGAGAAAGGGTTCATGAAGGATTTACCGGCGTTGCTGTGCGCAGCCTTGTCGGTGCGAGACTTCCCCCTGTTACACGCCATTTTTCATCGCGTTATCGACAGCGGGAAGATGCTGAGGAATTTCGTGCAGATCATGAGGTCTGGCGTCATAGCCCGAAAGTCTTTAGGGTCCGGACCAAAACGATTAGTGCAAAGCTGGTTCGCTCAACAGCGAGACGAGGAGGTGTTCTGCGCCGCCGTCGGTCAAGACCCTTCCTTAGCGGATGTGATTAAGATGGTGCACCCAAAGCCGCGCACTTCGCAGCAGGAGGCGCTGTATGGGTATTTGTTGGATCGACCCCATGACGGCGCCTTGTTGCCCTCGCTGGTGCGTGAGTACGAAGCCTTTAAGAAAGGCGAGACCCGTGAGGTCCCGGAGGTTCCTTTCTTGAAATTGACAGCGTTGGATCTGAGTGAAGAAGCCTGGGCGGCCATTGCTAAACGAGCATCCTGGCAAACGATCCGCATGAATCTGAACACGTTTGCTCGCCATGGAGTCTTTACTCGGCCGCATGTGGTGAAAAAAATGGCGGCGCGACTGCGAGACCGGGAAGCGATCCGCAAGGCGAAAGCGTTTCCGTATCAACTGTTGGTTGCTTACACTATGGCGGAGCGCACGCTGCCAAGCGAGATTCGCGCAGCGCTGCAATACGCCATGGAAAAGGCGATTCGCAACGTTCCTTCCATCACCGGGCAGGTGTATGTCTGTCCGGATGTCTCGGGTTCGATGTCGGCCCCGGTGACCGGTTACCGGAAAGGAGCGACGAGCGCGGTGCGGTGTATTGATGTGGCGGCCCTGGTTGCGGCAGCTGTGGTGCGGAAGAACCCTGCTGCTCAAGTGCTGCCCTTTGCGAATGATGTGGTGAGCGTGGAAGTGAATCCGCGCGATAGTGTGATGACGAACGCAGTCAAGCTCGCTGCTATCGGTGGAGGCGGCACGAATTGTAGTGCGCCACTGGCTTGGCTGAATCGGAGAAAAGCTCGCGGCGATTTCGTCATCTTTATTTCGGATAACGAGTCGTGGGTAGATGCGCGTCGGACGCGGGGAACTGCAACAATGCAGGAATGGGAGCGGTTTAGAGTGCGGAATCCGTCAGCCAAGCTGGTATGCA
>CAZUFQ010000291.1:0-7850 GCA_964618735.1 uncultured Enterobacteriaceae bacterium | reverse complement strand
GGAGGAGAACGTGTGCATCGCGGCGACCGTTACGGTATGATTATGCTAGGCTCTCGGGTGGACGTGTACTGTTCCCCTGAAATTGAAATCAGAGTCCAGGTTGGCCAGCGTGTAAAGGCTGGAGAAACGGTGATTGGCGAATATCTATGACTCCATTACGCAGGAAACTGCGCGTCCTCCCCGGGCGCAAAAAAATGCCGACGCCTCTGCAGATGCGCAAAGGCGTCTATATTCTTCCTAACCTGGTCACTTCTGTCGGTCTCTTCTGTGGTTTTTTCTCTGTCGTCGCCACGATTCGAGAAAATTACTTATTGGCGGCGGTCGCCATCCTTGTAGCCCTGGTGTTTGACGCACTCGATGGCCGGGTCGCCCGTTTAACCAAAACCTCCAGCCAGTTTGGGGTAGAGTATGATTCACTCTCTGATGTGATTGCATTCGGCGTGGCCCCAGGCGTGCTCGCCTATCGCTGGGCGTTGGAGCCCTGGGGCGCGTGGGGCTGGTTAGCCGCCTCACTCTATGTCATTTGTGGCGCGCTACGACTGGCGCGTTTCAATGTGCAAGTGAACCTGGTGAGTAAGAAGAGCTTTGTCGGGTTGCCTATTCCCGCCGCCGCGGCTGTCGTTGCGACAACAATCTTGATGTATTTTTTCCTGGGTGGGGAAGGGGCGACAAATAAGCACATCACCTTGTTGCTGCTGATCTACGTATTGGCGGGACTCATGGTGAGCAGCGTCGCGTATTATAGCTTCAAAGAAATACATTTCTACAATCGTCAACCATTCTGGACGCTGTTGTTGGGGATTATCGTATTGCAATTGACGATTGCGGAACCGCAAATCATGTTGTTCGGCATTTTTTCCTCGTATGCGCTCTCTGGGCCAGTATGGGCCCTGTTTCGCTTCTTCCGGAAGGGAGAGGCTGATGAAAACGATGATCTCTCTGATGTCATCGACACGTCCCATCCGTTACACTCACTTGACACTGAGGAAGAAAGTTCGTTATAAGGGCTGGCAATGAAACACGCAGTTGCTCTCGGACTATTATTGGGGCTCGAAGGTCTGTTGCTAGGCCTGCTACTTATTACCCCGCCTAGGAGGTCCGAGGGGAACGCGCAATAACAACAACGCGAAACTTTCAAGGGCCACGGGCGGGATCAACAGCTCGTGGCCCTTTTTCTTTATAGAGGGCTGCGAGTGATCTCGCAGCCCTTTTTGTTTTGTGAATTGGTAAGGAGGATTGTTATGGAACGGGAAGTTGTCAAGATATTCGACACCACGTTGCGCGACGGAGAACAATCACCGGGCGCAACTATGAACGTTGAGGAAAAACTGTTGGTTGCTCGCCAACTCGAAAAACTCAACGTGGATGTTATCGAAGCTGGGTTTGCGGCTTCATCCGAAGGAGACTTCGAGTCGGTGAAGCGCGTCGCTGAGACCGTGTCTTTTCCTGTCGTGTTGAGTCTGGCGAGAACGAAGGAACTTGATGTGATGCGCGCCGTGAAAGCGGTCGAGAAAGCGAAGCATCCTGGTATTCATATCTTCATTGCAACTTCTGATATTCACCTGAAACACAAGTTGATGATGAGCCGCCAAGAAGCGTTGGACGCCGCCGTATGGGCTGTCAGTCTCGCGAAAAAATATCTTGACTACATAGAATTCTCCGCCGAAGATGCATCTCGCTCCGATTTTGCCTATCTCACGCAGATTTTCGGCGAAGTAATTAAAGCTGGCGCGGTAACCATCAATGCCCCTGACACGGTTGGGTATGCCATTCCTCATCAGTACGGCGTCATGTTCAAAAAACTGCGCGAGCAGACGCCGGGCGGCGACAAGGTGATCTGGAGCGCTCATTGTCACAATGATTTGGGCCTGGCGGTAGCGAATTCGCTGGCGGCGATTGAAAACGGCGTCCGCCAAGTGGAGTGCACCATCAATGGCATCGGGGAGCGCGCCGGCAACACGTCGATGGAAGAAGTGGTGATGGCGCTGCGGACGCGCGAAGATATATTCTCCCACGTCAGAACAAACATTTTGAGTGAACAGATTTATCCGTCGAGTCAGCTCCTATCGCAAATCACTGGTCTTGGAGTGCCGCAAAACAAGCCGATCGTCGGCGCTAATGCCTTCGCACACGAAGCGGGCATCCATCAGGACGGCGTCCTGAAATATAAGCTGACCTACGAGATTATGCAGCCGCAAGATGTCGGGATTGACAGCAATAAACTTGTCCTGGGCAAACATTCGGGTCGTCATGCGTTTGTTGACCGTCTGCAGCATCTTGGCATCAACTTCAGCGGGACCGATATGAACAAGGCGTTTGAACGGTTCAAGGAACTCGCTGACAAGAAGAAAAATGTTTACGATGAAGACCTCATTGCTATTGTGACTGAAGAGGCGGTGCGCATGTCGGACAAGTACGAACTGGCGTATCTCAATGTGACTTCATCCAGTATGGGCACGCCTCATGCGACGGTCAAAATGAAAATTGATGGGAAGGAGTTCATGGATAATGCTTCTGGGGATGGCATGGTGGACGCCTGTTATAAAGCGATCTTAAAGATCGCGGGTATCGAGCCCAAGTTGGAGCGTTATGCGGTGAAGGCGATTACGGGCGGCACGGATGCGCAAGGCGAAGTGACCTGTATGATTAGCGAGAATGGCATGTCCGTGAATGGCCAGGGTTCGCACACCGATATCATCATGGCGAGTGCGCTCGCGCTTATCAATGCGTTGAACAAACTGGCGCACCGCGAGCAATACGGCCATCAAGCTGGTCTCCATCGCGAAGGACCTTAACTAGTGCTGTGTCCTGAGTATGAGCGGTCCCGCGTGGTTTATTCCTGGACCCCGTTGTTTCTGGCTCCCTCTCCCTTCGCAGGAGAGGGACAGGGTGAAGGGAAGACGTAAAACGATTAAGGAAAGAAGGAATGACAATGACCCACAAAGTCGCAGTATTTGCCGGGGACGGCATTGGTCCTGAAGTAATGAAAGAAGCGCTCGAAGCGCTCAAAGTGGTGGAAAAAAGGTTCGGTTTGAGTTTCGCTTGTGAAGAAGCTTTGGCTGGCGGTTGTTCGATCGACGCTCATGGCGTGGCGCTGACAGATTCAGCCTTACGTGTCGCCCAACAAAGCGACGCGGTGTTATTGGGCGCGGTAGGCGGCCCCAAGTGGGACGACCCCAAATCGACCGTACGTCCGGAACAGGCAATTCTTGGACTGCGCAAAGAATTAGGGCTCTTTGCGAATCTGCGCCCTATCCAAGTGAGCCGCCATCTGCTCAATTCTTCGACCTTGAAGCCTGAGGTGCTTGATGGTGTTGACCTGATTGTCGTGCGTGAGTTGACTGGCGGCGTGTATTACGGCAAGCCTAGCGAACGCCGCACTGGCGCCGCGGGACGTGAGGCGGTTGATACGATTTTCTACACCGAGGGCGAAGTGGCGCGTCTGATGCGCGCCTCGTTCGAGCTGGCGCGGAAGCGGCGCAAGAAGCTCACGTCGGTTGACAAAGCCAACATCATGGCCACCTCGCGCATGTGGCGTGAAGTGGCGCACGAGGTAGCGAAAGAGTATCCCGATGTGCAGTACGAAGACGTGTTAGTCGACGCCATGTCGATGCACCTTATCCGCCGTCCCAAAGATTTCGACGTTATTGCGGCGGAGAACATGTTCGGCGATATTCTCACTGACGAAGCGTCGATGTTAGCCGGATCAATGGGCATGCTCCCCTCCGCTTCATTGGGGGACGGCAAGCGTGGATTGTACGAACCGATTCACGGCACGGCGCCTGATATTGCTGGACAAAATAAAGCCAACCCTCTTGCCGCGATTCTTTCGACAGCGTTGATGCTCCGCCTTTCATTCAACCAAGAAGAAGCGGCGGCGACGATCGAGAAAGCCGTCGACGACGTGCTGGCGAGCGGGTACCGCACCGGCGACATCGCGCAACCGGAGTGCCGTTTGGTCAGCTGCACGGAGATGGGGAAGCTCGTGCGAGAAAAATTGCAGCAGTAGGGTACTACGGACTCAGTTACCGTTCACAGAGGAAGTGATAGTTCATCAATCGTAGGGCGTGCTCTGCGCGCTGATAAATGGCGCGTGAAACGCGCCCTACCAAAGAGCGCTTTCATTATGACTACCCACCAAGACCTCATTCTCGATCAATTTACCAAACAAGTCATTCCGTTTGCCACAGCGCCGGGGATCAAAGATGAAGAAGCGCTGAAGCTAATCGTTGAATGTACCGGGGCTGGCCCCAATGACACCGTGCTTGATGTCGCCTGCGGCCCTGGATTAGTCGTCTGTGCGTTTGCCCAGCGCGTGCGCCACGCCACCGGCATTGATCTCACGCCGGCAATGATCGAACATGCGCGCACGCTACAGCAAACCAAGGGACTAACGAATGTGAGTTGGCAAGTCGGCGATGTGCAGCCTTTGCCTTATGCCGATGCGTCGTTCTCGATTGTCGCTTCGCGGTACGCCTTTCACCATTTTCTCGATCCCGAGGCTGTGCTCGCGGAGATGAAACGCGTCTGTACTCCCGGCGGTGCGGTAGCGGTGATCGACGTGACAGCTTCACCTGATCCAGAAAAAGCAGCTGCCTATAATCGCATGGAAAAGTTGCGCGACCCTTCCCATGTACGAGGACTTACGCTGGTGGAGCTAGAAGCCCTCTTCGAGCGCGCCACACTTTCGATCCTGCGGAAGAAATTTTACCGAGTAGAATTTGATCTTGAAGATACGTTACAACGCTCTTTCCCGAATCCTGGTGATGCAGACACCGTCCGCCAAATCTTTTTGGATACGCTCGAGAATGATGGCTTGGGGATGAATGCTCGGCGTATGGGAGACAGAATTCGTTATGATTATCCAATCGCGGTGCTCGTCGCTAAGAAACGGTGAGCGCAAGTGAAGGGGAACATCTGATGCAGTGGCTGACTCGTCTCACGTGGATCGTATTGAGCGGAGTTGGGGCGTGGGCCATCGGTATGATCGCCCTTAGTCGCGGAGAGAGCATCAATGCGATGTGGTTTATTGTAGCCGCTCTGTGTGTGTATGCTATCGGCTATCGTTTCTACAGTAGTTTCATCGCCGCTAAAGTCTTTGCTCTAGATGACGCCCATGAGACGCCGGCAATCCGTCGGAATGACGGACGCGACTTCGTGCCCACGAATCGCTGGGTGGTTTTTGGTCATCATTTTGCGGCGATTGCGGGTCCGGGGCCGCTCATTGGACCAACGCTTGCCGCGCAATTTGGTTATTTACCTGGCACCCTCTGGATTCTGGCCGGGGTCGTATTAGGCGGCGCTGTGCAAGACTTTTGCGTGCTCTGCGGCTCCGTGCGTCGCGAGGGTAAATCCTTGGGACAAATGGCGAAGGAAGAAATCAGCCCGCTGGGCGGACTCATCGCCATGATCAGCATTATCATGATCATTGTAATCCTGATCGCCGTCTTAGGGTTGGTGGTGACCAACGCCTTGAAAAGTAGTCCGTGGGGGACCTTCACCGTCGGAGCGACGATTCCTATCGCCTTGCTAATGGGCTGGTACATGCGTTTCGTGCGCCCAGATAAAGTGCTTGAGGCTACGATCATTGGACTCGTGCTGTTGGCCTTCGCCTTGGTCGGGGGACGCTGGGTCGATGGCCATCCGACGCTCGCGTCGTGGTTCACTTTCAGTGGGCCCCAGATTGCTCTGATGGTTATCGCTTACGGCTTCGCCGCTTCGGTTGTGCCTGTGTGGCTCTTGTTGGCGCCACGTGATTATCTTAGCACTTTTATCAAAATCGGCACGGTTGTCGCGCTCGCCGTCGGAATTTTGGCTACTATGCCGGAGATTCATTTACCAGCGTTAACCCGCTTCGTCGACGGCACGGGACCGATTTTTGCCGGCGGCGTCTTTCCGTTTGCTTTTATCACCATTGCTTGCGGAGCGATCTCCGGCTTTCACTCGCTCATTTCTTCAGGAACCACGCCAAAACTGATGACCCACGAGACCGACGCGCAGATGATCGGTTATGGCGCCATGCTCATGGAGTCGTTTGTCGCTATCAGGGCCATGATTGCCGCTGCGGCTCTGGAGCCTGGCGTCTATTTTGCGGTCAACAGTCCAGCCGGCGTGGTCGGTGCTGCCGCGGAAGCTGCGACGGCGACGATTACCGGTTGGGGGTTCCCTGTTTCGGTTGCGCAGATGGCTGCGCTGGCGCAAGACATTGGTGAAAAGACGCTCTTTGCGCGCACGGGCGGCGCGCCAAGTTTAGCTGTCGGCATGGCGCACATTTTTGCCAATTCTCTCGGCGGGCGCGCCGTGATGGCGCTGTGGTACCATTTTGCCATTATGTTCGAAGCCTTGTTCATCTTGACGACTTTGGACGCGGGCACGCGAGTTGGTCGCTTTTTACTACAAGATTTGCTGGGTCACCTCTGGGAACCGCTGGGGCGCACCAGTTGGTATCCCAGCGTCATTTTCACCAGCGGCATGATGGTGGGGGCCTGGGGGTATTTTCTCTATCAAGGTGTTATTGATCCGCTCGGCGGCATCAACAGCCTCTGGCCGCTCTTCGGCATTGCAAATCAACTGCTGGCTGCTATCGCCTTGTGTGTGGTGACGACTATTTTGTTGAAAAACAGTCGAGCGCGCTACGCCTGGATTTCGCTTACCCCGCTGATCTGGCTGTTGGCGGTGACGATGACAGCTGGATATCAGAAACTCTTTCATCCGCAGGTGCGCATCGGCTTTTTGGCGCATGCGGCTGATCTGTCTACAAAACTGGCCGCCGGTCAGATTCCGGCGGAAAAAATTGTGGAGACGCAGACATTAATTTTTAACGATCGTCTCGACGCTGTGATCACGGGGCTCTTCATGGCGTTAGTGATCATCATCGTGGCGGAGTCGGTACGGGAATGGTTTCGCGTGCTGCGTAAACCTGAGGCGCTGTCGGTTGCCGAGTACGCCACGGCGGATTAGAAAGATTTGCGCCGAGCCAAACGACCCCTCCGAATCATTCATCTCCATGTGCTTGACATAACGTTGCTGGAATCCTATGAGCATACCAACTGGTAGGTAGAAAAAATGAGAACGGCTCAGACTCAGTCACTAACGAAAGAGAAGCTGCTTGATGCAGCTCAGCAGCTGATGCTGAGCAAAGGCTTCCCAGCGACTACGGTTGATGAGATCTGCGACACAGCCGGCTTCTCGAAAGGAAGCTTCTTCCATTATTTTGAGAGTAAGGAGCAATTGGGCAAAGAAGTCCTGGACCGTTTCTATCATTGCGTAATGCAACCGATGATCCAACAGGGATCCTTTCGCAAGAAGAGCGATCCCTTGCAGCGCGTCTACGGCTACGTGGACCGTTTGATCGAGATGACCAAAAATCCAGAGCTGCCAAGCGGCTGTTTGCTAGGACACTTTACCCAGGAGCTTGCGAACACACACCCAGAGATCCGGTCGTTGTGCGCGCAGTACTTTGACGAGTGGGCGGCAACCCTCAAGCAAGACCTGGAGGAAGCGAAGGCGCAACACGCCCCCAAGGCGCCTTTTGACACCCAGAGTTTGGCTGAGTTCCTTATCACCGTGATGCAGGGCTCCCGGATCTTAGCTACAGCGAAGCAGGGCACGGGAGTATTCGAGCAGAACCTGCAGCATTTTAAGCGGTATATAAAAAGCCTGTTTGAAAAATAATCGCTAAAATAAGCAAAAAAAAATTTTGACAATACAATACCAACTGGTTGGTTTAAATTATCTCGGAAGTACCCACAGAGGAGGACTGAACATGGCGAATGAAAAAGTCGCGGTGGTTGCCGGCGTCGGGCCAGGCATTGGCGCACGGTTTGTAGAAACCTTTGCCCAAGACGGCT
>CAZUFQ010000290.1:0-7858 GCA_964618735.1 uncultured Enterobacteriaceae bacterium | reverse complement strand
TTCCGGTTTGCCCCCGGGCCTTACTTTGCTGAAATCCGTCATGCCCGGATTTTTCATCGCTTACTTGACCTTGGAATCCAGCCGGTGGTTCATAGCTTTTGTCGCCCATTGGCCGATGGCGACGGCTTTCATAAGATCAACTCCGGTTTCGATGCCGAGCCCGTGAAGCATGTAGATGAGTTCTTCAGAGGAAACATTGCCCGTAGCGCCGGGAGCGTTCGGGCAGCCGCCGAGTCCACCACACGCACTTTCCAGCACGGTCACCCCCATCTCAAGGGCGGCGTAACAGTTCGCCAGCGCCATCCCACAAGTATTATGAAAATGCGCGGTGAGAGCCGAGGTCGGAACGCCAGCCTCTCCACAGGCTTCGATCAGCGCTTTGATCGAGCGGGGCGTACCTACGCCGATACTGTCGCCGAGCGCAATTTCATGGCAGCCCATGCGATAGAGACGCGCCGCCACTTGTGCCGCGGCTTTGGGATCAACGAGGCCTTCGTACGGACAACCCACTACGCATGACACTGCGCCTCGAACGCTGATGCCGTGCTCTTGCGCGGCGGCAATAACCGGCTCAAATCGTGCAAAGCTTTCTGCAATGGTGCAATTGATGTTTGCGTGACTGAACGCTTCAGTGGCGCTTGCAAAGACGGTGATGTGTTGCACGCCAGCGGCGAGTGCATCTTGAAACCCGCGCATATTGGGAACAAGCGCACTGTATTCGACGCCTGGCTTCTGTCTGATCTGTTTGTTGACCTGGTCTGTTCCCTGCATCGCAGGAATGACTTTCGGACTGACAAACTCGCCGACTTCGATGGCAGGGAAACCGGCGTCAGTCAGTCGATCGATCAGCTCGACCCGGAATTCGACCGGCACGAAGTGCTTGAATCCCTCTAATCCATCCCGCGCCGTGAGATCTACAATTTTTACTTTCGTCGACAGCGCCATGATCATCTCCTCATTGTCAAATCAAATATAGAAGTTGTCGTAAGGATTCTCTCACAAATGCTGTGCGCCGTCTGGCGTGACTAGTATGATCGGCTTGTCGTCTACAAACACCTGCGTGTGAGACAAAAGTTCTTGCTCAGAGAGTTCTTTTTTCATGAAGGAGCGGATGGGATCGCCAGGGATATAAAATTTCGCTTCTTCGACCGGTCCTGGTTCATCAACGTGTTCTACCAAATCATCGGTCTGCGGAAACGACTTGTGATGATAAAGGAAGTCTATTCTCACGCCGTCCGCTGGCACACGCAGTGTGTCCATATGAAGAAAAGCCTTCGTCAGAATCTGGTCCCACACTGTGAGCACTCGACCGTTCTGGTCTGTGGTTTGTTCGTTGAGGATCAGTCCGGTGTCAACCAGAAATACAAGGAACTTGGTGTCGTCTTTGGTCTCGGGACCGTCCACTTTGACAGATGAAGTTAACACAGAGCCGCTATGGTTGGTGGCGTCGATGAGCCAACTGACCAGCGCAACGGTATCTGCCCCGTATTGGCGTTTCAGATCTTGTAAAAATTTTAGCACTTCAGGTGGAGGCGTAGAGCCCAAAGCTGGAGGCGTTCCATCCATGGGCGCTGTGTCTTCTCCTGCATGTGCGAAGGAAAATACTCCGATGAGAAAAGAACCAATAAGGAAAATACTGAGATGCTTTCTCATAGTTTGAGCATCTTGCCAAGCTTCCCCTGCTTGAACAAGTAGGAGGAGCAGGATGTAGTGTTAAAGTAGTTAAAGATAACGTTTTCGGATTTTTTTCCAGGAACTCAGAACGACTCATTCTCGATGTCTGGCCTGTTTGTAAAAGTTGCCTCTGCTCTCAAGCGCTTGTTTGCGTTTCGGCATGACTTGCACTTAGGAGTCGCCGTGTCCGGCGGGCCGGATTCTATTGCTCTTCTGAGCGTGCTGTTCGAGCTAGTCTGGCGAAAAGGTGGACGACTGACTGTTCTTCACGTGAATCACAGGTTACGTGCTGAAGCAGAACAAGAACAGCAGTTGGTGGAGGATCTGTGTCGAAGCTGGCAATTACCATGTGTGGTTGAAACACTTGTTCCTCCATCGATGCACAGCGGCGTCGAGGCCTGGGCGCGAGAGGCGCGGTACCGTTTTTTTCATCAGGCAAAAAATTTCCATAGCCTCGACGCTGTTGCTGTGGCGCATACTGCCGATGATCAAGCTGAAACTGTATTATTCCGCTTGCTGCGTGGCGCTGGCCACCGTGGATTGGCAGGGATGCCTTCGATGCGAGATGATTGGATTGTTCGCCCATTGCTGACGTGTTCGCGCTCTGACGTGCTTGCTTACCTTGTCGAGAAACAGTTACCGTTCGCAATCGATGCGAGTAACGAAGATTTGCAGTACACGCGCAATAAAATCCGCCATGTCTTGCTTCCCTTCCTGGAACGAGAATTTTCTTCCCAGATTCGTCGTCATCTCTTACAGGTGGCGGAATCGTTGCGACAGGAAGAAGGTTGGATCGAGGCTCAGGCGCGAGAGGCTTATGCGCGAGTGCGCGCTGGAGCACGAACCCTTTCTTTACCTCATCTTTTGGCTGAACCGTCAGCCCTCCGCCCGCGTATTTTTCGCTTGTGGTTAGTACAAGCTGGACACTCTGGCGAACTCAGTTTCCATCATTTCAAAAACTTAGAAGCATTAAGTGAAAGACGAATAAGCGGCATCGTGGAGCTTCCTGGCGCCTATATCGTTCAAAGAGAAGGGGAAATCCTTTCCCTTGCTGACAAAAGTTTTCAGCCATTGCAGCCTTGCCCTTATTCTTACCCTCTTACGCCTGGATCTACCTTGACCATTCCTGAAATCGGTTGGATGGTTAGTGTCTCCTCTTGCCTATCATGGGATGAGGATGTGGCTGCAGCGCGGGTAGCCGACCTTTGGCAAGCGATTTTTGACGTAGACGCACTCTCTGCACCCCTGATTGTGCGTAGTTGGAAAGCAGGTGATCGCATCCGTCCGTTTAATATGCACGGACATCGAAAAATCCATGATATCTTTATTGATAAGAAGATAACTCTTCGACAACGACGGGTTTGGCCATTGATCGCCTGCGGGGAAGACATTCTCTGGGCTCCAGGTTGTGTACGGGGAGTGCAAGCAACGGTGACGGGTATGACGCAGCGTATTATTCGACTCACAGCAAACCCATTGCCGGAGAAACAAAAACTATGTTAGGGTGAGGACGTTGATGTGAAAGGGCAAAGGAGTGAATAAAGTTTCACATAATCTCGATTTGTGGCACGTGCTGGGACTCATGTTCCTGCTGCTGTTCAATTTATTTAACCGTCAACAACTGCGAGAGCCGGAAAAAAAGTTTAGCGAATTTGTTGAAGCAGTTGAAAAAGGAGAAGTCTCGGAAATTGTCATTCAGGGACGCGTCATCCGTGGAAAGCTGCGCAACGATGAGCATTTTAAGACCTTTGCGCCAGATGATCCGGATTTGATGCGGATGCTGCGTGAGAAAAAGGTCGAGATTTCTGTCCGTCCCGAAGAGGGCGACCCCTGGTATATAGCCATACTCGTCCAATGGTTTCCTATGCTGCTCTTGATTGGCGTATGGGTGTTCTTCATGCGTCAAATGCAGATGGGAGGGGGCAAAGCGATGTCGTTCGGCAAGAGCCGCGCCAAGCTCTTGACGGAAAACCAACACAAGGTGACGTTTAGCGATGTTGCTGGCGTGGAAGAAGCCAAACAAGAGCTTGAAGAAATTATTGCATTTCTGAAAGACCCCAAAAAATTCACTCGCTTGGGCGGACGTATTCCTAAAGGTGTGTTGCTTGTGGGCGCTCCTGGTACTGGCAAGACGCTGCTCGCGCGAGCGATTGCAGGCGAAGCTGGGGTCCCGTTCTTTTCGATTAGCGGTTCGGATTTTGTTGAAATGTTTGTCGGTGTCGGGGCGTCTCGCGTTCGCGATTTGTTTGTACAAGGAAAGAAGCAGGCGCCTTGCATTATTTTCATTGATGAAATTGACGCTGTTGGACGCCATCGGGGCGCGGGACTGGGAGGCGGACACGACGAGCGCGAACAGACCCTCAATCAACTGTTAGTAGAGATGGACGGCTTCGAAGCAAACGAAGGTGTCATTCTCATTGCGGCGACTAATCGTCCCGATGTGCTTGACCCGGCGCTGCTGCGTCCTGGTCGGTTTGATCGTCGCGTGGTCGTTCCTCGTCCTGACGTGCGGGGGCGCGAGGAAATTCTGCGAGTGCACAGTCGTCGCGTGCCCCTCGATGACGCGGTGGATATCGCAACCCTGGCGCGTACAACTCCTGGGTTTTCCGGCGCTGATCTTGAAAACTTGGTGAATGAAGCAGCGCTGCTTGCCGCTCGTAAGAACAAAGATAAAGTCGACATGCAGGACTTCGAGCTATCCAAGGATAAAGTGATGATGGGGGCGGAACGGCGGAGCATGATCCTGAGTCCCGAAGAGAAGCGTAATACGGCCTATCATGAAGCTGGTCATGCGCTAGTGGCGCGTCTTATCCCCGGTACGGATCCTGTGCATAAGGTGACTATTATTCCTCGTGGGATGGCTTTGGGAGTGACACAACAGGTTCCTGTGGATGATCGCCATACCTGGTCACGAGAATACATCCTTGATCGACTCGCCATTATGTTTGGCGGTCGTGTGGCTGAAGAACTTGTACTTGGTCATATGACGACCGGCGCCGGGGATGATATCGAAAAAGCCACTGAGCTTGCTCGACGCATGGTGTGTGAATGGGGAATGAGCGATCACTTGGGACCGATGACGTTCGGGAAAAAAGAAGAACAGATTTTCCTGGGACGCGACTTCACGCAGATCAAAGATTATTCAGAAAAAACCGCTCTTGAAATCGATATGGAAGTCCGCCGCATCATTGGCAACGCCTACGACCGCGCCAAACATTTGTTAGTAGAAAACCGAGAAATTCTCGACAAGATGGCCGATGTGTTGCTCGAAAAAGAGGTGTTGGACGCTGCGGAGATTGACGAGATCATTCAACGCTGCAGCTGTGGCAACGGGTCAGTGCGAGAAAGATCCGCTCCGGTGGAATCGTCTCCAGCCGCGTAGACTCGGTTGATTCCAAAGCCACGATTGCCCCGTAGCTCGGCTTTTACTTATAAGACACGTTAAGGACGCGAAGGGAAGTGAATCTTTCCTTTCGTCCTTCCTCACTCTTAGTAAGCATTTCCCATTGTCGCTCCGAAGCGCTATCGACGAGTATGGTTGACCTGTTCACACAAATGCGCTGGCGAGATTTCCTTGACATTGGATTGATTGCCTGCGGCGTGTATTGGATTATCCAGACGATCCGAGGAACCCGGGCCATGCAGATGCTCACCGGGTTCGTTGTCATAGTTGTCGCCTACTTAGGGTCTCAATCCTTAGAACTCTATACCCTCAATTGGGTGCTTGATAACTTCCTGAGTTCGGCCTTACTTGTCATTGTTGTCCTTTTTCAAAACGATATTCGTCGGGCTCTCACCGAGGTGGGCCGCAGTTCATTTTTTGCAGTACGAGCGCGAGGGCTGTATGGGCAAGTACTCGAGGAACTGGTGAAGGCGGCGGTTTTTCTCGCACAGCGGCGGATCGGGGCCTTGATCGTGCTCGAACGCGAAATTGGGCTCAACGAGTATGTGGAGGGAGGCGTCAGTATTGACGCTCGTGTGAGCAAAGAACTTCTGCATAGTATTTTTTCTCCTCTATCCCCTGTCCATGATGGGGCTGTGGTTATTCAGCGAGGTCGTTTGGCCGCCGCTGGTTGCTTCCTGCCGCTGACGCTGAGTCCAGATGTGAGTAAACGGCTGGGCACTCGTCATCGCGCTGCAATTGGCTTGACTGAAGAAACCGACGCGGTCGTTGTGATTGTTTCAGAAGAAGAAGGAGCAATATCGATGGCGCGCGAAGGGCGGATTTCTTACAATCTTGATGCGGACGCGCTATTGGGAGCGCTTCAGCCATTATTCACTCATGCTGTGGCGAACGCTTAGTCGTTGGATTTTTTATAATGGCACGCTGAAATTGTTCTCTTTGGCGTTTGCCTTGGGCCTATGGTTGCTGGTCAATGCTGGGGAACGTTATACCGAACAAACCTTGCTTCTTCCTCTCGAACTGCGGAATCTTCCTCCTCAACTCGTTGTCGTAGGACATCGAGTTGAGGAAGTGGACGTGCGCGTCAGCGGACCCAGGACATTACTCGGTCGCTTAAGCTCCAAGAAAATTTCTCTTGACCTCACCGCCGTACGTCCTGGTCCTTCGTCGTTTCGAGTTAACCTCGACTTGCTTAACCTGCCGCGCGGCGTAAAGCTGATTCGTGTCACTCCATCTGTCATTACTTTAGAGATTGCCCGCATGACAAAACGGATTGTCCCTGTACACGTTGATCTCGTAGGGAAGCCGCCCTTCGGGTATACAACCGGCGAAGTGGAGGTGTCGCCTGCGACTGTCGAAGTGTCTGGCCCCGCTCCGCAAGTCGAAAAACTCCAAGCCATTGCTACAGAGACTGTTGATGTCAGCCATCTCACGCAGTTAGAGACTCGCAATCTCAATTTGCAAGCAATAGATGGTGATCTAATTAGCTACAATGTGGATCAGGTGCGGGCGCGGGTGGACATCCAAGAGGTGATGGTCACGCGAGAATTCCGGCGTTTGCGGACGACGGTCAAAAACACGCCTTATCGAGTGACGCCATCCTCCTGGTTAACAGATATGACTGTGCGAGGGCCCCAACGCATCGTGGAGAAACTAAGCATCACGAATGAAGAGGTCTTCGCTGACGCGCAGGGACAGGGTCCGGGAACCATAACCTTACCAGTGACGGTGTCGCTACCACCCAGAGTGGAGATCGTTGTGCAAGATCCGGCGGAAGTGGAGTTGACTTTAATTGCAGAGAACGAAAAGAAATCGCAAAATCCACCGATACTTAAGAAGAGAACAAAATCTGGAGCTTGATATGACTGAAAATGGAGCCATGCGAGAACGACTGTTTGGCACGGACGGTATTCGTGGGGTAGCGAACATCGAACCAATGACCTCGGAGACCGCTTTGCGGGTGGGGCGAGCCCTCGCGTATGTGTTTCGAGACCGGCCCGGACAACATAAAATTTTGATTGGGAAAGATACCCGTCTGTCCGGCTACATGTTAGAGACGGCATTAGCGTCAGGGGTGTGTTCGATGGGAGTTGATGTGCTCCTGGTTGGGCCGATTCCTACGCCTGGCATCGCATTCCTGACAAGGAATTTACGTGCCGACGCCGGGGTCGTCATTTCCGCCTCCCACAATCCATTTCAAGATAATGGAATTAAAGTCTTTTCGCGTGATGGCTTCAAACTGCCCGACGAATTGGAAAATGAAATTGAATCACTAATTGTTGATCGCAAAATTGACCATTTGCGGCCAACGGCCAATGCCATTGGGAAGGCTTTCCGCGTTGATGACGCCGAGGGACGATATAATGTCTTTGTCAAAACGAATTTCCCACGCCATCTTACGCTCGATGGGATGAAAGTGGTGGTCGATTGCGCTCACGGCGCGGCCTACAAGGTGGCGCCTGATGTGTTACGAGAATTGGGCTCCGACGTCATTGCGATTGGTGTTGAACCGAACGGTGAGAATATCAATCAGAACTGTGGAGCTTTATATCCTCAACAAGTACAGCGCCTCGTGCGCGAGCATGGCGCCCAGTTTGGCGTAGCGCTTGACGGAGACGCCGACCGCGCCATTTTGGTGGACGAAACAGGTGAAATTGTTGACGGAGACGCGATCATGGCGATTGCCGCCGACGAGATGTTGCGCAACGGCGGGCTTCGTCACAAGACTGGGGGTGGGACGGTCATGGACAATTCTGGTTTAGGAGTTCCCCTGAGACAGGG
>CAZUFQ010000289.1:0-7863 GCA_964618735.1 uncultured Enterobacteriaceae bacterium | reverse complement strand
GGAGCGGTTTGCATACAAAGTCGTGCCCCGGCGGAATACGTACCAGCATTTGCCCATTTCGTTGATGTACTGTGCCAGCCGGGGGATGCTGCAAGACCGCGTCGTCGCCCATCGCGCCGCAAACCTGTACGCGCCGCATTACTACCGGCACCTGCTCAGCGCGATTCATATCCTCGGCTGCGAACGCGACGAAGTCGCCGTCCAGACGAACTACGCGGTGTTCCGCACCATGGCGGAGCCAATTCACTATGGAGAAACCGAGGTGTACAGCGTAGGTAAGTATCTCGATAAGATCGTGTTCGAGGACGGCAAGGCGCGTTTCTCCGAGAAAGTCGTCATCGTAGACACGTGCCGCATCCAATCACTATTAGTTACGCCATTGTGAGGAGTGCTATGCAACTCTACGATCATCCGCAATCGCCGAATTGTCGCAAAGTCCGCATCTATCTCGCCGAGAAAGGGCTCCAGGTCCCGCTGCGTCCGGTTAACCTTCTTGCGGGGGAGCAAAGTTCTCCTGAATACTTACGGCGCAACCCGTTTGGCGCTGTGCCTATTTTAGAGCTGGACGATGGCGCTGTGGTTCCCGAGTCGCTGGCGATCATCGAATATTTCGAGGAGATCCACCCTACCCCGCCGCTGCTCGGAACAGATCCGCTCAGTCGGGCGCTGGTGCGCGCATGGGAACGACGCGCGGAACTCGGCGTGGCGTTGCAGGGCACTCGCCGCTTCTTCCATTCTAGTCCGTTTTTCGCCAATCGCGTCGAGCAAAACCCCAAGGTGGTGGAAGAGGCGGGGCAAACGCTGCGCGCCCGGCTAACGCTGTTTAATGAACAGCTCAAAAATGCAGAATGGGTAGCTGGGGCATTTTCGCTAGCCGACATCACGCTCTTGGTGGGAATCGACTTTGCCGCCGCTTCTCAATTCCAACTTGATCCTGCGTGGACGCACCTCGGTCGCTGGTACAACGCCATGAAACAGCGCCCCAACGCTGCAGCCTAGCATCCATCGTACTGATTTGATAGGTCAAGTTCCGTCTTACTTAGAGGGAGAGCGCCATGCCGCTAGTACGAATCGATGAGACTCTTTCTTTACATTATGAACTGGATGATTTCACCGACCCGTGGACCACGCCGGAGACTATTCTCTTGATTCACGGGGTCGCCGACACGAGCAAGGCGTGGTTCGCTTGGGTCCCACAGCTTGCCCGCCGGTTTCGTGTGCTGCGCCCCGACTTACGCGGGTTTGGCCGGTCGGGTGTCCCGCCGCGCGACTATCAGTGGTCGCTCGGCGGGCTGGCAAAGGACATGAAAGGTTTACTGGATCAACTCCAGGTTTCCTCCGTGCATGTCATCGGCCAACGCGTAGGCGGAAGCGTGGCGATGCAGTTTGCACACGACTATCCGCAGGTCGTCAAAAGCTTGACCGTTATCGGTGGGCCGGCCACCCTGAAGCGCAGCCCTCTTAATCCCAGTGGTTGGCTTGACCAGGTGCAACGCGAAGGAGTGGAAGCCTGGGCCAGGTCCACAATGGCGAGACGACTCGGCGACGTGAGTTCGGCGATGAGGGAATGGTGGATCAAAGAAATGGGCAGTGCGTCTCAGCAGACTATGGAGGGCATCTTTCGCTACGTCGCTACGATGGACATTACCGCGCTGTTGCCGCGCATTACCGCGCCAACGTTGGTTATTACAAGCGATCGGGGCGCGCTTGCCTCGGTAGAGACAGTGCGTGAGTGGCAAGTACAGATCCCTAACTCTCAGTTGCTGGTCTTGCCGAGCGCCGCCTACCACCTTGCTGCGGCGCACCCGGAAGAATGCGCCACAGCAGTGCTGAGGTTTATTGGGAATCTGAATAAGGAGTGAATTTCATGGCGGAATCTTGGATCCATAACGTCACGGTCGTCAATGGTTTCCGTATGCACTATATCATTGCGGGATCGGGCTATCCGTTGGTTTGCCTCCACGGCTGGCCGCAGACCTCGTACGAGTGGCGGAAAATCATTCCGGTGTTGTCAGATCGCTTCACCATTGTTGCTCCGGACCTGCGCGGCTTGGGCGATAGCGAACGGCCCATCAGCGGCTACGATAAACGCACGCTTGCTTCAGACGTGCACCAACTGCTCACAACCCTCGGCCATGAAAAAATCGGACTCATTGGGCACGACTGGGGAGGAACCGTCGCCTACTACCTTGCGTACGATCACCCTGAGTTAGTCGAACGATTGCTCATTCTCGAATCCACCCCGGGCATTGCGCGTGAGGGCGATCAACTCAGCTTGCAAGGCATTCGCCGTCTCTGGCATCTCTTTTTCCACGGCGGCCAGCCCGATATGGCGGAACTGCTCGTGCGCGGCAATGAGGAACTCTACTTAAGCCGCATGTGCAGCGTGGCGTGCTACAATCCCCCGTTGTTCAGCCGAGAAGAGATGGCCGAATATGTGCGCGCGTATTCCCAACCCGGCGCGCTGCGCGCGGGATTTCACTATTATCGCGCTGCGTTGGAAGAAGATATTGTGAACTTAACTAATTGTACAAAGAAACTCACTATGCCAGTGCGCGCCTGGGGCGGCGACCGTTTCATGGGCGATATCACGCCACTGTGGAAACGCGTCGCCGAAGACGTGCATGGCGGCGGCATTGAGCGTTGCGGCCACTTTGTCGCGGAAGAGCGGCCAGATTTTGTGCTGCAACAAGTTGAGGAGTTTTTTGGTCCTTTGTTGCGGAAATAGGGCGCGGCAGGCTGCGTCCCTTCCGCGCAGAGATTCTTATTCTTGATCTCACGCCTAAATCGTACGCCACGAGATTGGTTAACGCGTCGCCCACTTCCTGAAGCCTCGCCGGAAGGAGACAGCGGATACGTCTATGATGGGGCGCGGCTGTGGTTCTGCCATAGTTATCGTTTTCCCTTCTGTTTCTTTCCGAATGGTCACACTCGACGGCAGGTGCTATCTTACGAAAGCATTTCACCAAGGAGGCGTCTTTAATGACTATTCCAGCAGCTTTAGTCGGCTCTGCCATTGAAGATATTGACACGCCGGCGCTCCTCCTTGACCTCGACCTCATGGAGCGGAACATTGGACGCATGACGACGGCGTTTCAGCCGTTGAGCGCGAAGCTGCGACCGCACGCGAAGACGCATAAATCGCCCATCATCGCTCACAAACAGATCGCCGCCGGCGCCATCGGCATTACCTGTGCTAAAGTCGGCGAAGCTGAAGTGATGGTCGAAGGCGGCGTACGCGATATCCTCATCGCCAATCAAATTGTTGGTCCGCAAAAGATTCGTCGCTTAGTGAGCCTGGCGCGGCACACGGATATGATGGTTGCAGTTGATGATCTGCAAAACGTAAAGGACTTATCTGAAGCAGCGCAGGCCGGAAAAGCTCTATTGCGCGTCTTAGTAGAAGTGAATGTCGGACAGAACCGCTGCGGCGTCGAACCCGGTGAGCCAGCCCTGACTCTCGCGCGGCAAGTAGCGCAAGCTCCCGGGCTCACGTTCGCCGGACTCATGGGCTACGAAGGACATCTGGTATTTGTTCCAAGTCTAGAGGAACGCGTTCACCGCGTTCACAGCGACATGCAGGCGCTGATTGACACGGTGAACTTCATCGAGTCTAGTGGACTCCCGGTTAACATTGTTAGCGCAGGGGGAACCGGCACGGCCCTAATCACAGGCCGCCTCCCGCGCATCACTGAGATTCAAGCAGGCTCTTACGTCTTCATGGATGGCCGCTACAAAACCATTGAAGGTGTAGAGTGCGATTGTGCGTTGACGCTGTTAACCACAATTATCAGCCGTCCACGGCCGGACCGCATTATTATCGACGCTGGGATGAAAACTCTGACACATGAGTTCGGCCTTCCTCGCTTCAAAGGGTGCGACGAACTCGAACTGCTGGGGTTGTCTGAAGAGCATGGTACGGTGAAACTGAACAACCAAGGGGGGGCGTACAAACCTGGCGAGAAAATAGAAATCATCCCTTCACACGGGGATACTACGTTAAACATTCACGATTATTATTACGGCGTTCGGAATGGACGCGTCGAAACCGTCTGGCCTATCGCTGCGCGGGGGAAAAGTCGACAGAAAGAGAGGACTTAACACAGACTTTATGAACAGAGCAGGTACAACAAAAAAGAAGACTCCTCGTAGACACCCTTTGGACATTGATGTCTACAGAAGAATCTCCTTCTCAATTTTGAGCTTATAGACTGAGGAATATAACGAGTGTCGCGTCGCCACCATTACTAACCAAGGCTCAGTCTCTATCTCGACCCTGATTTAACATGATGACCACCCTCGTCGGACTCATGAATACCGATTCCGATGCCAGCTCCAGCAGCAGCTACACCAAAACCGAGGGCTAAGCCTTGATAGAAAGACTTTGTACTATCCCCTGTGTACGTTGTGGAACTTGACCCATAAGATGACGTAGTTCCCCCTGACGAGCCTACCTGAGCAAGAGTAGTAGGTGGAAGGCCAGCAGCACGGCGGCGACGGAGCGGGGAATTTTGTTCCGTTGCTTCAGCAGGTGTAACGCTAGTGTCTACTGGGGTCGGAAGGTCTCTCACCTCGTTATGAGCTGCTTGAAAGGTCGAATCTGCTTGCACCGCATTTGCAAGTTGTCCATCTCCCGTGCTGGCCAGCTCTTGGGCATGCACCTGCGAATAAAAGCTTGGCAATATTATTTGCCCAGGCAGTGCGACCAAAAGCCCAGCAAAGATGCGGATTTGCAATGAATGCCTGCTTCGATTTATAATGCCCATACTCTCCTCCTCCAAAAGTTTTTGTGTACTGTTTAAGCAAAAGAGATTCTGCTAAGACCTTGAAAAATCTGCTTTTTTTACTCTGCTAGAATTCTGATCACTCTCTTCCATAAGCAGAATAACAAATAATTACTCCGTTGTCTACTCTTCTGTTAGGATAATTCTTGATGGGTCTGATTCCGTCAATCAGAGAAGGAAAACCTCCCTTGAGTAGAACCTCCGAGTTAATCGAGGCCGCTGACATGAGTTAGTTATATATCAATATGACAATTGAGGAAGACCTTAGTAGAAACAAATGCCCTTAAAATTGCTGCTAATAAATCCTATCGGAGTATTTTTGGCTAACCATAGTTTTGCCTTCTTGCGAATTAAGATTTTTTCTAACACAGCGCTAGAATAAGGTGAAAGAAGCTTTACTTCTTGGCCAAGAACGTCCCCCAGACGTTTTCCCGCTTCAAGAAAGCTGATATTGGAGTCTATGATACAGGAATCAAACACATCATGAATTCTTCCACATTATTCTTTGAAGTAGGAAAGCAGCTTAGGAGAGCTTTTTATTCTTTTTTCCTCCTTACTCCCATTCTTCTCCTCGCGGGATGTGAGGGTCAGGTCAGTTCTAAAGCCACTCCACCGCCACCGCCCGAAGTCCTCGTGACCGAAGTGGTGCAACAAGACGTGCCGATCTACTTCGAGTGGATTGGCACGACTGAAGGTAATGTAAATGCACAGATTCGCCCGCGCGTGCAGGGATCTTTGCAATCGCGGGCGTATAGAGAAGGCTCCCTCGTCAAGGACGGACAGCTCATGTTCACCATCGACCCACGTGAGTATCAAGCCGCCCTCAATCAGGCGATGGCAGACCTCCGTCGGGCTGAGGCCAACCTCGGCAAAACGCAGCTTGACGTCGCCCGCTATACGCCGTTAGCCAAAGAAGGAGCCATCAGTCAGATGGAACTTGATAACGCCGTCCAAGCTCATCAAGCAAACAAAGCATCGGTCGAAGCCGCACGCGCTGCAGTAGAGCGAGCCGAACTCAATCTCAGCTGGACTAAGGTGACGGCTCCGATCAATGGCATCGCCGGTATTTCGGTTGCGCAGATCGGCGACTTGGTCACACCAAACACCATCCTGACCACGATTTCACAGGTCGATCCAATCAAGGTGTACTATCCCATCAGTGAACAGGAGTATCTGCACTTCGCTCGGAGAATCCGAGAAATAGAGGAAGGACGAGGCGGCACGACACAGGCGCTCGAATTGACTCTTGCCGATGGCAGCGTGTATCCCGAGCGGGGCACCTTTAGTCTCGCTGATCGCCAGGTTGACCTGCGAACCGGCACCATTACTGTCCAGAGCGTGTTCCCTAATCCTGAGAACATTCTGCGCCCAGGGCAGTATGCAAAGATTCGAGTTGCAGCCGAGACCAGAAAGGACGCCATGCTCGTGCCGCAAAAAGCGGTCCAGCAGTTGCAAGGTGGCAATCAGGTGGCGGTAGTAGGAGCAGAAAACAAAATAGACCTACGTTCGGTGAAAGTTGGTGAACAGGTTGGAAATATGTGGATCATCAAGGAGGGGCTCAAACTAGGGGAGCAGGTCGTCGTTGAAGGAGTACAGAAAGTAAGAGCTGGAATGACCATAGCTCCCAAGCCGCTGGTAGCACAACCGACCCCGGCACAGATAGGGACCAGCTCTCCTAGCGGCGCCTCACACTAGAGTAAGGATAGCGTACAATGGCAAAATTCTTCGTTAATAGGCCCGTCGTGGCCATAGTTATTGCGATCCTCATGGTCATGGTCGGCCTTGCCGCGCTTGTGCAGCTTCCCATCGCGCAGTTTCCTAACATCGCTCCCCCGCAAGTCCAATTATGGGCAACCTACGTCGGCGCCGATTCCTTGACGTTGGAGCAGTCGGTCGCCACGCCCATCGAACAGCAAATGAGCGGCGTGGACAACATGAGCTACATGTATTCGATCAACTCGAACAACGGTCAGATGCGGATAGTCGTGAGCTTCGAAGTTGGCACTGTTCCGAACACAGACCAGATTCTTATGCAGATGCGCTACACACAGGCGGAATCCCAACTGCCAGCTGAGGTGCGGAACTACGGAGTGACGCTACGCAAAGCGGTGTCGGCGCCGCTCGCTCTCTTCTCTCTCTATTCGCCGAAAGGCACCCACGACGCACTGTTTCTCACCAATTACGCCTTTATCAACATTAACGACCCGATGACTCGCGTGCCTGGCATTGGCCAAGTCAACGTCTTTGGGGCCGGCCAGTACGCCATGCGATTTTGGGTGAGGCCAGACACTCTTGCGAGACTGAACATTACAATCAGTGAGATTATTGACGCGCTCACCAAACCGAACACCGTAAACCCGTCAGTTCAAATCGGCGCTGAGCCGGTGCCGCCAGGACAGGTTTACACCTACACGGTGCGGGCGCGGGGTCGCCTTACTAGTGTAGAAGAGTTCGAAGATATCATCGTCCGGGCCAATCCGGACGGCTCCATTGTGCGCATGAAAGATGTAGCGCGAGTAGAACTGGGGTCGCAGACCTATAATATGAAGGGACGCATCAATGGCGAGCCTTCTGCTCTCATTTCCGTGTACCAGGTCCCCGGCTCTAACGCCCTCGACACCATGAAACGCGCCAAGGCATTATTGGAAGAACTCAAGACGCGGTTTCCGGAGGACCTGGACTATCGAGTTTAATAAGTACTGCAATCACGAGCATCGGGAACAAGGCTGCGGCCAGGAGGACCAGACTGAGCAGGATGTCAGTGCTGCGTTCGATATACTCCTTTAGGTGGTTCGGTTTGCCGATACTCCCCTGGTGCCAGGCCAGATACGGATGGTCGATATCGATACGACGCAGCTGGCCCTCGCAAAATGCAGCCTCGGTCCAAATCATCAGCAACGACAGCGCGCACTCCACACTCACGCTCGACCTCAGTGGTTCGGCGGGCTATCCGCACGCGACCATCGCGGAAGCAGACGGCGTCAGCGACGGCCAACTGACCCTGGGAGATGTGCGCGCCGTAGTCAACTCGACGATGTCCGTGGTCACCATCACGAATAGCGGCAACGCGCCGCTGCAC
>CAZUFQ010000288.1:1328-7874 GCA_964618735.1 uncultured Enterobacteriaceae bacterium | reverse complement strand
TGAGCTTAAAGAATTAACAGGTTATCAATTCTGGACGCAAGACCAGGGCAGCAAGTGGCCTCGCACTTTAGGATCTCCCAATCTGTCGGAAGGGGACGAGCCTGTCTATTTCGGAGAGCTTACCGGTCTCAGTATAGACTTAACAAAAGGATTGGAGGAGTTAAAGAAGTCTGATTCTTCCATCGTTGTCAACTCTCCAGCTCCCCTCTGTCCTACCATCTATTTGGCGCCAGTCCTCTATGACCTTGATGCAGACAATGATGATACGAAGCCGTCCTTCTTGGAGTTGGAGATACAGCGGATCCAAGTAAAGCGGTATCTTGAGCAGGCCCAGATTCGCGTACTCCCCGAAACCCGTTCCCGTTATCCTGAAGAACCTACTTCTTTTCTTGAAGCGGTCAAGAAAGACCTTGCCCAGTGTTCGTTATTCATCCAATTGCTGAGTCCTGTTGCTGGGAAAAGGAATGCATACCTCCCCCAGAGTTATGCAAAATTACAATACGATAGCGCCCAACAGCAAAAGCTCTCTATTCTCCAGTGGCGCAGTCCTACCCTCAACATCAACGACGTAAAAGATCTCAACCACCAAGCGTTTTTGGGACTTGAGACAGTCCAGGCTGTTTCCATAGAAGAGTTCAAAAGCACCGCCGTAAAGGGAGCCTTTTATCGCCCGCCCGCGCGAACACCTCTTCGTCCTGACCAGACGGCGAACAATTCTCCTCTCGACGCCCTTGTTTTTGTCAACGTTGAAGAAGGAGACCGTTCCCTCGGAGATCAGCTCAGTAACGAATTAACCGATCAAGGAGCGGACTGCATCCTGCCGCCGAGTGATATTGCTGATATAGAAAAATATCGCAAAGCATTTGAAAAACGCTTGAAGGAATGTGACGCCATGTTGATCGCCTACAGTAAAGCAGAACAAGAATGGGTAGACCAACAACTATTGATATGGAGTAGGTTTCGGCCAAAGCGTCCGCACCCCACTCGAGCACTTGGACTCTACGAGGAACCCCCACTGCGGAAGATTACTCCGACCGTCAAGGTAATGGACAGACCCTTTATCACCTGCCGCGACGGCGTGAGGGGGACAGAATTCAAACGATTTATTGACTCCCTCAAACAAGCCCCGCCTAAGACGGATGGCGACTCATGAGTGACGCGCCGTATCCAGGCTTGCGCCCCTTCAATAAGAATGAGTCGGATATTTTCTTCGGCAGAGAAGAACAAGTCGACCGTCTCATTGACAAAATCGGACGGGCGCACTTTGTAGCGATGGTGGGCACCTCGGGTTGTGGCAAGTCGTCGCTGCTCCGCGCTGGACTGATTGCCGCTCTGCAGACCGGCTTTCTCCCACAAGCTGGCGGACGATGGCGGATAGCAGCGACACATCCCGGCGACCATCCTTCGAGAAATTTAGCGTTCGCTCTTTTGGATAAAGAAGCGCTCGGGCGAGAGCGAGCACAACAGGCAGAGGCAGCAAATTTTCTCATGGCGACGCTCAGGCGAGGCCCATTGGGTCTTTTGGAGACATTGCGTGAGACTCCACTGCCGGAACGAACCAATTTACTGTTGATAGTAGACCAATTTGAGGAGATCTTCCGTTATCGTGAGGAAATCGACCGAGACGAGGCAGATGCCTTTGTGTCGCTGTTGTTAGCCACAGCAGAACATGCGCAACAACAGAATATTGCCGTTTACACCTTGATCGCCATGCGTTCCGATTTCTTGGGGGACTGTGCAGTTTTCCCCGGACTTCCTGAAGCTATTAGCGAAAATCAATTCTTGGTGCCGCGCCTCAGCCGCGACCAACGCCGCGAAGCCATAGTCGGTCCAGCAGAGGTTTTTGGCGGCTTCATCGAACCGGCGCTAGTCAATACGTTGCTTAACGATATGAGCGACGATGCGGATCAGTTGCCGATCATGCAACACGCGCTCATGCGGATGTGGCAACTCGCTTGTTCAGAGAATGTATTGGTGGCTCCGGCAGTCTCGTTATCTCTCTCCCCAGACGAGACAGAACAGGCAAATGGCACTGAAGGCGTCGAGATCACATCCGCACATTATAAGAATCAAAAGATTGGGGGGTTAGCCAACGCGCTTTCTCATCATGCCGATGAGGCTTTTACTGAATTAAATCCTCAACAAAAAAATGAAGAAGATCGTAACGAAGAACAGCGAGTCGCCGAAGTCTTATTCCGTTGCCTAAGTGGAGACGGCACAAATCGGCGCGATATCCGTCGCCCCTTGTATCTGGGAGAGATCGCAGCAGTAGCGAATGTCTCTCTTTCTCAGTTAAGAAAAGTGGTCGACGTCTTTCGTCAACCAGGCCGTAGTTTGTTCTCCCACCCTAGCGGAGTCGAATTGGAAGAGCAGACAATCATTGACGTGAGTCACGAGAGTCTCTTACGGCAATGGAAGCGGTTGAAGGGATGGTTAGAAAAAGAGCAAAGATCAGCGGAAACCTATCAGGATCTCAAACTAACAGCGCGGCGATGGAAAGAAGGAACAGCAAAATTATGGGAAAATCCTAATCTCGATTACGCCCTGGCCTGGAAAGAGCGCGAGAATCCTAACAACGCCTGGGCGCGCCGATACGGCACGGTAAAGGAATTCGAGTTAGCGGAGCAGTTTCTCCAGGAAAGTGTCAGGCGCCGCCAAGCAGAAGAAAAACAAGCACAGCGAAAACAACAAGCGGAAGAAGAAGAAAAGCGGCGCAAGCAAGAGGAGAAATATCAACAAGTATTAAAAGAGGAGAAACAAAAGCAGACTGAGACCTTCGTAAAACATCTTCGTCGGCTCGTTAGCATACTAGCAGTGGTATCAGTCGTTATGGCCATTACGCTTGTCGTTGCAATAAAGCAGACGAGTATTGCAAGAAAGCAAACGAGCATTGCTGATTCACGCGCCTTGGCGGTGCTCAGTGGATCTCAAGTGGAGACTCAGTTTGACCTTGGCCTACTTCTGAGTGTACAGGCAACGTCGATTGCGGAAACCTGGGAAGCTCGCAGTCAATTATTGTCTGCGCTGCATTCAAGTCCTCAAATCGTTACTTTCCTCCAAGGAGACCAAAGAGAAGACCAGAAATATGTTTATAAGGTAGTGTTTGATCCCGTCAATCACCTTCTTGCCTCGGCGGGGGAGGACGGCGCGATTCGCTTTTGGGATGCCACGAAACACCGGCCTCTCAAACCCATTCGAATTGATCCCCCCGTTCCGCTCTATAGCATTGCTTTTAGTCCAGATGGGAAATTGCTCGCTTCGGCGGGAAATGACAGCATGATTCGGCTCTGGGACGTTGACACCTATTCGCTTATTGGCGAACCTTTCGGTCCCTCAGTTCCGCCCGAGGCCCCACTCCCAATAATAAATCTGGCATTCAACCCCAAGGGCAATCTCCTCGCTTCGGGAGGAAGTGATCATACGGTGCGTTTATGGGACGTCACTACTCGCCAGCAGGTGAGCCTGTCTACTGAGCACCCTAATCGCGTTACCGGTATATCTTTCAGCCCTGACGGCACGCTCCTCGCGTCCTCTACTTGCGCGAAGCTGTCGCAGTCTTCACACGAGTGTGAGGAAGGGGAAATCCGTTTGTGGGCCATCCCTTCTCCACCCAGTCAACAGCTTGTCCCGTTCGCTGACCTTCCGCGCATCAACTCCCCTACGTCATTGAATGCCGTAGCATTCAGTCCCACTGAGAAGATTCTTGCTGCAGTGACTGGGGATAGCACTGTCCAGTTATGGGACAGCTCCACTGGGGAGCCTTCGGGCTCAGCTCTTGATCCTTCGCTCGACCCCTCTGTTCATGCAACGAGCGTGGCCTTTAGTCCAGACGGACTTACTCTTGCCTCTGGATTCGATGATGCGACAATTCAGCTTTGGAATGTTGCGACTCGCCGCCCCCTAGGACCGCCACTCACTGGGCACTCTGAACCCGTGACGAGCGTGGCGTTTAGTCATGATGGGACTACCCTAGTTTCGAGCAGTGAAGACGGAACATTGATTCTGTGGAACTCCATAGCTCATCCACGTACGACCCCAATATCAAGCCTTGCTCTCAGTGCTGATGGGAAACTGCTGGCGCTCGCCAGTTGTAACACTAAGAGTGATGCCGGAGCTACTCAGAAATGTAGCCAGGGGAAAATTCTTCTCCAAGATGCGGTTACGGCTCAAGCTATCGATGGTTCTCTCATCGGTCATGCTGATTTCATTAATAGCCTTGCCTTTAGTCCGGATAGTCACGTCCTGGCCTCTGCCAGCAACGATAAAACAATCCTTTTATGGGATATAGACAAACGCCAGGTCCTTCACTCACTCGATCCCGCTGCGCCAGTGTACGGTGTCGCGTTTAGTCCTGATGGAGCAACCCTTGCTGCCGGCACCTGCGGTGTAGAAGATCAAAGAACTCGCTGTCAACAGGGAGAGGTACGCTTGTGGAATCTCACAGACTTTTCTCCTTCTGAGCCACCTCTTCGCGCCCATGCCGCTCCAGTACTAAGCGTCGCTTTCAGCAACAATGGCAAGTGGCTTGCCTCGGGCAGTGGAGATAAGACTATCATCCTGTGGGATCTAGCTACACGATCGTCGGACCCGCCTCTCACCGGCCACAGTGACGCAGTGCTGAGCGTTGCCTTTAGTCCTGATGGGAAGATTCTTGCTTCAAGCAGTGCGGACAAGACCATCATACTCTGGGACATCACTACCCGTCGGCCTTTGGGCCCTCCGTTTCTTGGCCATAACAGCCCGGTAAACAAGGTGATTTTTAGCCTAGATGGGACAACGCTTATTTCGACGGAGGCGGACGGAACAACCATGCGATGGGATGTCAACCCCGACTTCTCATTTTTGCAAGCTCGTGGATGTGCAATCGCCAATCGCAATCTCAGCCTTAAAGAATGGCAGCAGTATATCGGAGATAAACCTTACCGTAAGACTTGTCCTGACCTCCCTCCGGGAGAAGGAGCCCCTACCAATTCTTGATTTTCTCCCCCACAGCGGCTCTCATTTTGAGATCCCCGATTCCCGGTAACACAGTAGACTGCCAATATCTCTAGGTTGACTGAACTCTGAAGCGCTGGACAATATTCATGGAATCTTTTAGTATCCCACTGCCCTGGCCACAAACGGCTATACAATCTCAAACGCGATCAAAACGGGCATGATCCATTCGAGAATCCCCGTGCGCTGGTTCGTCGTCTGGTCCGAGACTTTTTCGTAGATGCTCTCCAACGTTTGTATTTCGCACAGGATGCTGGTGTCCTATTCGGAAAAAGAAAAGTTGCAATAACCCCAAGTCTCTGGGTATCAAGAGACAAAGTGTTTCCTCCGTTTTGATCCCTCCTCTTGCGAAAAGCACCACGCGACTGACCTCTCGCCGAAGCACTCCTCGTCATCTCACGCCCCTGGAATCCTTAAGAAAACAAGAGAGCTTCCGATTTCAAAGAAGAGAGATAACCCTCCTGATTGACCAACGTGGGGAAAGCTTAGAGACTTGTAAGTTTCGGGAAACATACGGCGGCGTTTATTTATACGGGGGATAATGACGTTGGAAGAAAGCCAGATAATAGCGTCTAAGCCGAGCGACGGCAGTGCAAGCAAAGGCGAGCGACGAGAACTAGAGACGTTGCTGCAGATCAGCCAATTCATTAGCGCCACCCTCGACCTCGACGAAGTCCTGCGCCGCCTGATCACTGAACTCGTTCCCCTCCTCGCCGCCCAAAATGCTTCAGTTATTTTCTATGACGAGGCGACAGCCGAGGCTGAACTCGTTACCTCTTATGGAGCGGACGATTCTTTTCAGAGCCTGCGTTATCCTCTCGCCGGGTCTCTTGCTGGTTGGGTCGCCGAACATAAGCAGCCATTGCGGGTTTTTCGCATTACTCAGGAAGAATGGCCAACCGTATGGCAGTTGGGGGAACAATGTGGGGCGCTGCCAGTAAATGTCTCGGTTCTACTGGCTCCGTTATGGGTGCAAAAGCAAGTCGTAGGCTGTCTCGAAGTAGTGTGGGAACCTGAGCGCGCCATTAACGATCACGAAGAACGACTTTTGGAAATGATGGCCGGGCAAGCATCCATCGCTGTCGCCAACGCCAGACTTTTCCAGGAGAAAGAGCGAGCCTTACAAGAGGCGAAGGAAAACGAACTGCGGCTTCAGCGAATCGCCAAGGCGACCACCGATGCGCTCTGGGACTGGGACATCGTCGCTGACACCATGTGGTGGAATGACGGCTTGCAAACGCTCTTCGGATACTCAGCGAACGAGGTGGAATCAGGTATTAGCTGGTGGTACGAGCATGTCCATCCTGAAGACAGGGAGCGGGTTGTCGCCAAAGTCCATGCTCTCCTCGACAGTAGCAGACAACTGTGGAGCGATGAGTACCGTTATCGCAGGGCCGATGGTTCATACGCCTATGTCTTTGACCGCGGGTATGGGCTGCGCGACGATGCAGGAACACCTCTGCGGGCGGTCGGGGGGAAGGTGGACCTGACGGTCCGGCAACCGGCAGAAGACCGGGTCGGGGGTCATGACGAAATTGTTAAAAACATACA
>CAZUFQ010000288.1:0-1318 GCA_964618735.1 uncultured Enterobacteriaceae bacterium | reverse complement strand
CGCGGCGCCGGACGGCCTGAAGCAACAACCGGCTTCGGGGGGATGGTGGACATGACGGTCCGCAGACAGGCAGAAGAACGTGTGCGGCTCTATGAAGAAATTGTTAAAAACATACAGATCGGCTTCTATGTTTATCAGTTGGAAGACATCAACGATGATAGAACCTTAAGATTGCTTGCCGCCAATCCTGCGGCCACTCAATTTACCGGACTGCCGCTGGAAAGTATCTTGGGCAAGACTCTGGATGAAAACTTCCCTGGTTTGCGGGAGAAAGGGCTTCCACAGAGGTACGCGGAAGTTGTCCGCTCAGGACAAGCCATAGAAGTCGGGGACATTTCTTACGGCGATGATCGAGTTCTGCAAGGAGCTTTTTCCATCAAAGCGTTTCCGCTGCCGAACCAGTGCGTAGGCATCGCTTTTGAAAATATTACCGAGCGCAAACACGCAGAGGATGCGCTCCGCGTAAGCGAGAAATTTAACGCTTCGCTCATCGCCCAATCTCCCCTCGGTATTATGACCTACACGCCAGACGGCCAGAAGGTGTCAGTCAATCGTGCATGGGAACATACATGGGGGCTCACTTGGGACCAGGTGAAAGATTACAACCTCCTCACTGACCCGCAGCTCGTCGGCACTCCCATGCGCGAAGCTTTAGAACGTTTAGTCCAGCAGGGAGGTGAAACTCCCGCGTTCGAGCTGGAATATGATGCAACAATGCTGGGCGGCAAGAACAAACGTTGGGCCTCCTCTAAGTTCTACGCAGTGCAAGATGAGAATGGTGGGATAACAAAACTGGTTTGCTTGAACGAAGACATCTCCACGCGCAAACACATGGAGATAGAACTGAGAAGCGCCAAAGAAGCCGCTGAGGCCGCCAGCCGCGCCAAGTCCGAGTTCCTCGCTAACATGAGTCATGAACTCCGCACCCCCATGAATGGGGTCATCGGCATGACCGACTTGGCCCTCGACACCACCCTCACCGAGGAGCAGCGAGAATATCTCGAAATGGTGAAAACTTCGGCGGCGTCTTTGTTAACAATATTGAATGATATTCTTGACTTCTCCAAGATCGAGGCAGGCAAACTTACCCTGGACCCCATCGCTTTTCCTTTGCGCGACAACGTAGGAGAGGCCGTGCGAACCCTGGCGTTGCTGGCTCACCAGAAAGGACTAGAACTGGTGTGGCGCGTAGCGCCGGACGCGCCACACTGTGTGGTGGGAGATGCGGGTCGTTTACGTCAAGTCGTGGTCAATCTCGTTGGTAACGCCATTAAATTCACCGAACATGGAGAGGTCGCGGTGGAGGTGGAAGTAGAAA
>CAZUFQ010000287.1:0-7926 GCA_964618735.1 uncultured Enterobacteriaceae bacterium | reverse complement strand
CTGTGATCCCAGCGTTTCTGCCGACGGCAGAGTTGATGTCTACTCAAAAGGGACAGCCCACCATCTGCGCCGCCCGCACTGACACCATAGTCTTGAGGCGGCCTTCGACTACGGTTGAGGCGCCGATGGCCTGCCCCAACTTCGCATGGGCAAGGAGAATCTCTGGTCGATGGGCCATCACAAGATTAGGCGTAATGACTCGTCCAAAAAAGTTGAGGCTCGCCTGAAATACCGGTTGGACACTTTCGGGTGCGTTTGCAGGATCAATGCCGTTGACTCGCATGTGTGTAATACCTCCTGATAATAGCAATCCGACGCTCAGCTTATGACGCCATTCTATAAACGTGCGCCACGTTCAAAGATTTTGTTTGCGTCCGGAGCCAGACAAATCCCAGTACGGAGCCCAGTGCTTCCAACAGTGCAAGCAGGACCGCCGTCAGACGAAAGAGGTCGCCCCAATATCCGGCAGGAACGTGAGCGACATGATCTGGACTAGAGACGACGAAATGGTAGTACAGTCCGAATAAACATGCGCCAGCCATCGACACCGTCAATAGCACGAGTCCGAGACGCTGACGCGGTGTCCACAAGAGCGCCAATGCAAGCAGTGGACCTATCAGAATAACGCCGATCACAAAGAGCAGTTGAAAAGCACTGAGCCCAATGTGTAACTCCGTGTGAGCTTGACCGTGCAGAAGATTGACTGCGAGGTGAATGAGCACGAGCGCGGTTCCATAAAGTGCTGTCTTTTTCATTAGACGCTCCCTTTCTCATCGGTCCATGTAACTTGACGCCGTCACTGTAAAGAGGCTAATTGGTGCTATCAAGAGAGCCATTTACATGATATTTCATAGAACCACTTTCTAGAGGTATTATCATATATGAGTCGAATCTCATCATCTCTCGTCTCGGCGTTGGTCGCGCTTGATGCTGCATCGCCTGCTCCGCTGCACCGCCAGATTTATCTCAACCTCCGCAATGCGATTCTCGCGGGGCGGATATCTCCGGGGGCGCAGATTCCCTCCTCGCGAGACTTGGCGCGAGAACTGGGCGTGGGGCGGAACACTGTGCTCAACGCCGTCGAGCAATTGATCGCTGAAGGCTATCTCCAAGGGGAACAGGGCTCGGGCACCTATGTGAATCGCACCCTGCCGGATGACACGCTTCGCGCTCCACGTGTACAGGCCGCTGCGGTGAAGAGAGTCAGCAAACACTTTCCTCTTTCTTTACGTAGTAGAGGTCTGAGTATGAGGTCTGCCCCGCTCCCATCGGCGGGACCGCCGAAGCCTTTTCATTCAGCCCTCCCGGCGGTGGATGCTTTCCCCTTCAACCTTTGGGCGAGACTCGTGCAGAAACAATGGCGGCGGCGCCCAAAAGATCTTCTTGGTTATGGAGAGCCTGCCGGATACCTGCCGCTTCGCCATGCAATCGCAGCATACCTAGCAATAGCCCGAGCCGTTCGCTGTGAGGCAGAGCAAGTCATTATTGTCTCTGGAGCGCAACAGGCGCTCGATCTCGCGTCCCGTTTGCTGATCGACCCTGGAGACCCTGTCTGGATTGAAGAGCCCGGCTACCCTGGCGTCCGCGCCGCTTTATTTACTGCTGGCGCGCATCTCATACCCGTGCCCGTAGATGAAGAAGGAATCAAGGTGCAGGCTGGAATCGCATGTTCCGCAAATGCTCGCTTGGTCTATGTCACGCCGTCTCATCAGTTTCCGTTAGGCTATACGATGACGCTGTCGCGCCGTTTGGAACTGCTCAAGTGGTCTCAGCGTGCGCGCGCCTGGATTCTCGAAGATGATTACGATAGCGAGTACCGCTACACAAGTCGCCCAATTCCATCCTTGCAGGGTCTCGCTGCTCAAGAGCAGGTCATCTATGTAGGCACGTTTAGCAAAGTGCTTTTTCCTTCACTCAGACTGGGGTATCTGGTTGTCCCCTCTGCGCTGGTCGATACGTTTACTGCGGCGCGGACAGCCGCCGCTGGCCCCCTCCCTCTTATCGAACAGGCAGTATTGACAGAGTTTATTACCGAGGGACATTTTGGCCGTCATATCAGGCGAATGCGCGCTCTCCACCAGGAGCGCCGCGCAGCGTTGCTGGACGAAACGAAGCGTGAGTTGACCGGACTGCTTGATGTCCAGGCCGCAGACGCGGGACTCCACGCGATAGGCTGGTTGCCCCAAGGGGTAGACGATCGTTCGGCAGCGCGACTTGCTGCGGTAGAAGGAGTAGAAACCACCCCGTTGTCTCGTTTCTATCAAGGGCCAGGCAAACAGAATGGTCTGATGCTTGGATTTGCTGCATTTAATGAGCCTGAGCTGCGCAATGGAGTGCGAAAACTCGCTCGGGCTTTGCGGTCTGTAAAGAAGTGCGACGCCTTCACAGCGCAGCGATAAATGCTAATAACAAGGAGATATGATGGAACAAAGAGTGCAGATCATTGGCAGTTACCTTTCTCCCTATGTCCGTAAGGTGTTGGTCGTTCTCGACCTAAAAGAAGTACCCTATGAAATCGATCCCATCGTCCCGTTTTTTGGAAACGATCGCTTCTCGCAACTCAGTCCAGTACGGCGGATTCCGGTGTTGCTTGATGATCAAGTCACCCTGGCCGATTCGTCAGTCATTTGCCAATACTTGGAGGATCGCTACCCGGAACCTGTGCTCTACCCAGACAACATTGTTGATCGCGCCCGCGCACGTTGGCTTGAAGAGTTTGCTGATTCACGTATGGGTGAGGTGATCATTTGGCGGTTGTTCAACCAAGTAGCGATCAAGCCGACGGTGTGGGGTGAACAGACTGACAAAGCAGTGGTGGAGGAAACCCTACAATAAGATATCCCGCAAGTACTCGATTATCTAGAGACGCAAGCGCCAGTTGAAGGCTTTCTTTTCGGCAATGTTTCTATTGCTGACATCAGCATCGCCTGTTTCTTTCGTAACGCTACCTTTGCGCGATTTCAGGTGGATGCTACCCGCTGGCCGCGGACAGCTTCATTCGTGGAGAGAGTGCTCAAGCTTGAAAGTTTCGAGAAACTCAAGCCGATTGAGGAACGGATGCGACGTACGCCGCTAGCACAGCAGCGAGCCGTGCTGGTTGAAATGGGAGTAGCCGTGACACAAGAAACTTACGGAACGACGGAACCGCGCCGAGGCGTTATGCGCATTGACTGACCTGACGAGAGGACAGAGAGCCCGGCAGCAATCCTAGTGCATCTGTAGGAAACCTGTTGGGGAATATCGTACTCCTCGATGCGGTCAACGCGGAGGTAGGGGCTTGATTAATCAAGCCCTTGCGTGGGTCCGATGAATCGGACCCCTACAGTGGTCTTCCCCAAGAGGTATACTGAAACTGCACTGGGGATATCATGGATGCTGTTGCTCTCTGTCCAGGTTTTCGTGCTACTTCACAGGCTTCAGCTTCGCCCCATATTGGGCAAAGTAGGCCCCGATGCGACCAGCTTCCGTATCGGTTATCGAATCTTCCAAACGAGAAATACGGTCTCCGGTAAACGTAGCGCGCTCTTCTCCTTCCATACGGCAGTCTGGCGCGCCAGCGAGTGTGTAGATTGCCGCCCAACGGATCCACACACTTCCGTCCTTTTCGGTCGGACCTTCGAGAACCTCCACCGCGCGAGAATCGAACCGACGATCGAGACCGTTAACAGAATTCTGAAATTGCGTGAGCACAGCGGCGCGTTCTTTGTATTCTCCACCAAAGGGCGCGGGGGCGACGAAAGCGTACACCGCATCCTCAGTGAAAAATGGCTCAAGCTTCGACCAGTTATCGCTCGCGTACGCTTCTTCAAAGGCGGCCGCGTACGCCAGATATCGCTCGATTGTTCCCATATACTTCCTCCATATTGATTATGTTAAAAAGTTTTATATGACTACTACCAATCACATCGGTTCTCTTTTGAGTGCGGCAATGTAAAAGGACGATTCCGCGATTTCTTCAAGACAGATCACAATAGCGACAGTCATAAGCCAATCGATGCGCCACCACCAGCCAGCTCCGTAAGCACTGAGACAGAGGCCGATCACCGCGATGCGAAACCCCCGCATAATCGCGAGCGCCTTGGGTGGGTCCTCAGGAAGCTGTTGCGCTCGACGGACTCCCCATCGTATCCCCCAGAAGAGGAGGAGTGCTCCAAATCCCATGAGGGCGCACGCCGCAGCATTCTGCTCTGCGACTCGAAGCATGCTAGCAGCGAACGAGTGAAAAGCGACAGCCTCCATAGCGACCTCCTTCTTGCAGCACCCTTACACGGCCTGGGGATCAGTCAAGAACTGCGGCGTCTTGTTGAAGCGACGGACCAAATAAAGGAGAGGGCCAATGCTGCCGAGAGTGAGCGTAAGAATGACATAGGGGAGGGGAGCAATCCCTTGCTTCCGAGCATCTTGCCACATCCATATCGTTACCAGGCTTAACGCAATCGTAAGATCGAGCAAGACCTGAATACTCGCTGCATTCGCAAGCCCTTGCTCGAACAGGCCAAGATAGCCGTATTGATAGACAGCATACCCTGAGAAAGCAGAGAACCCGATTAGGACAGTTTCTAATCCGAGCTGTGTAGTGTTCATGGAAAACTCCTTTCTGTTCATTTCTTGTTTCTTGAGACAGCAACCTCTGTGCCGGGTGCGAGACAGTGTAGAATACCTATTGTTGCACCATTCCAGCTGGTTTATAGGAAATGTTTCTCATAAAAGATGTTGCAACTGCGCAACATGTGAGGCGTGAGTGCAACGTATTGCCTCTGGAAAATCGATGCAGATTGAAGCCGCACCCCAGAGGTACACTCTTTGCTCGTAGCAATGATACTATGCAAAACACTATGCAAACGAAAAGACGTTGGAGTCTCTGGGGCATGCTAGCCGGGGCGCTAATGGGCATGGGCGACCTGACAGCATTTCTCACATTAGGATTAGAAATGCGCTGGAACGGACGCAGCGTCATGACCGAGGTCATGATCACTTTTATGATAACGTACGGGGTGCTTGGATTCGTTATAGGCAAACTCATGGAGGCGCGCGCCAAGGCGCGTGAGGATGCACAGACTATCGCCTCACAACTGCGGGCCTTGGAAGCCTCGCAGCGAGCCGCTCTACAGAACGAAAAACTGGCGGCGATCGGTCGCTTGGCCGCTGGCATCGCCCACGAGGTGCGCAACCCACTAGGAGTGATCCGCGCTTCGGCTTCAATGGTGCGTGAACATTTCTCACCGGAAGAAGAAGCGCACCGCGCCTGTGAATTTATTCGCGAAGAAATTGATCGGCTGAACAGCCTGATTACTTCCTTGTTGACCTTCTCACGTCCCGCAGAGTTGCGACTGCAATCGGTGATGATTGAGCAGGTCATTGACCGCGCTTTGCAACTTACGAATGAGGAAATGCAACGACGCGGGATTGCGGTGGCGCGCGAGAGCGACAACCCTTTACCAATGGTGACCGGAGATCCAGATCTTCTCGTGCAAGTTATCTTTGGGTTGCTGGTGAACGCAGCTGAGGCAATGGATCAACAAGGCCAGATCCGCATTCGCACCATGAGTGCTTCGCAAGAAGTTAACGTAGAGGTCATCGATACTGGTCCAGGCGTCTCAGCGGCTGACGCGGAACGTATTTTCGAGCCGTTTTTTACGACCAAACCGACAGGGACAGGGTTAGGACTACCAATGGCCGCACGCATTGTGCGCGCTCATGGCGGACTCATTGAGGTCGTCCAAAACCAGAGCGCTGAGACACAAGGCTTCGGGGCGCGCTTCCGGGTGCATCTCCCTATTGTTGGACCAGCCGAACTGCAGGAGCAAGCCGCATGAAACCTCGACTCTTGGTGCTCGACGACGAACAGCGCATGGTGGATATCCTTGCCATGGTGCTGCGACGAGAAGGATATGAGGTCCGCTCGTGTATTCGCCCCAGTGAGGCATTAGATATCCTTCGTGCTGAGCCGTTCGATTTGCTGATTACCGATCTGAAAATGCCGGACATGGATGGACTGACAGTTCTGCAGCGTGCGAAGACGATCGATGCAGAACTGCCAGTTATTTTGCTGACCGCGCACGCTACCGTAGCCACAGCGGTGGCCGCCATTCGCGAAGGCGCTTTTGATTACGTCGAAAAACCCTTTGACAACGACGAACTAAAGGTCCTTGTGCAACGTGCGCTCGATGTGACCCGCTTGGCGCGCGAGAATCGCTACTTGCGCGCTGAACTCAAGCACCGCTATGCGCCCGACGCCTTAGTAGCGGAAAGTCCACTTATGCAGGACGTGTTGGACCTGGCCCGACGCGCGGCTCGCGGTCGCAGCACTGTGCTTATTAGCGGAGAAAGCGGGACCGGAAAGGAAATGATTGCTCGCACCGTGCATTATCACAGCGACCGGGTGGGGCAACCGTTCGTAGCGGTGAATTGTAAAGCCTTTGCCGAAGGAGTGTTAGAGTCTGAACTCTTCGGCCACGAAAAAGGCTCTTTTACCGGCGCTGACCGCGCGAAGCCCGGGCTCTTTGAACGTGCTGGCGGCGGCGCCGTATTTCTTGACGAGATCGGCGAAATCAGTCTCGATTTTCAAGGAAAATTACTACGCGTCTTACAAGAGCGCAAATGTCAACGAGTCGGTGGAACTGAGGAACGTGCGATTGATGTACGCGTGGTGGCGGCCACCAACCGAGACCTACGCGCTGAAGTCGCCGCAGGGCGGTTTCGCGAAGATCTCTATTTTCGCCTAGCGGTGATTCCTATTCATCTTCCGCCGCTGCGCGAACGACCAGAAGATGTCTTGCCGCTGGCGTGTCATTTTCTGGCGAAATGGAATGCCGAACTCTCGCGTAAGCTCCTCGGCTGGACTCCGGAAGTGGAATCGCATCTCCTCACATACACGTGGCCAGGAAACGTGCGTGAACTGGAAAATACGATTGAACGCGGCGTGGTGCTCGCCCGCGGCGAGCGCATTACCCTAGAAGATTTACTGATCGAAGTTGAATCGGAAAGTGCGCCGAAGGAAGAATATGCCGATGCTGCTGATTTGCAATCCTTTCTTGATCAAGCAGCGGCGGAGCGCATTCGCGCCGTCCTCAAAGAGGTGAACGGCGCACGCAATGAAGCCGCTCGTCGTTTAGGGGTAGACCGCACAACATTGTATCGGTTGATAAGGAAGTATCGCATTTGAGATGGAGAAAAGGGCTTTCGGGGCTGTTGTTCTTCTCAGAGAGCGCCTGAAAAGTGGGGCAAATGTCATTGCGAGGAGCCAGAGGTGACGAAGCAATCTCTTTTCGTCTCTTTTCGTGCCCAGGCAGAGCCTGGGCACGAGGATGAACTCCCACTTACAATCCACAACTGACTTTGATGAGTCGGACGATCGCTGCAGGCTCCTGAGCAATATCTACTGTCAATATATTTTCAGGCTCCTCCAAGGTCTCAAACTGACTCTTCAGCAAATCCGCCTTCATGAAATGTCCATGTCGTTTTTGCAAACGGCTTTGGATGAGATTGTAGTCGCCCTTCAGATAGATAAACTGTACCTTTTCATCGTCAACCTGCAAACGTTCGCGGTACGTCTGTTTGAGCGCCGAGCACGCAATAATTGCGGACTGATGTTCGTGCAGCAGTCGGTCAATCAATTGCCGTAGCGCCGCAAGCCACGCCTCACGATCATCGTCGGTCAACGCGATTCCTTGACTCATCTTTGTGACATTTGCCGCAGGATGAAAATCGTCACCATCGTAGAACATCCAGCCGAGGTCGCTGGCGAGCAGTTGGCCGATCGTTGTTTTTCCAGAACCTGAGACACCCATAAGAATCAGAATTTTTTGTTTTCCCACACCTCTGCCACTACCTCGCTGGTCGACCCCGGTCAACCTATGGTAAGAGGCCAGACAAAGGAGGAATACTCATGTCTATTCTCATCACTGGCGGGACGGGGTTTCTGGG
>CAZUFQ010000286.1:0-7962 GCA_964618735.1 uncultured Enterobacteriaceae bacterium | reverse complement strand
TCTTTTTGTCCAGTTTGCCTTTTCTGCTTGTCGGTGTAATCAGATTTATCTCCTCTCTGCATGGAACCTCCTCTCTTTGTGATTAGGGTAGAGTATCTTAAAGAATCAGATAACTCTTCTTCACTATTTCCACTATTTAACTGTTGCAAAGATAAAGCCACGTTTTTGCGATGACCTATCCCGAGCAGCAGCAATATATTTCTGCTGCAAATTTCTAGCGGGTTTTGTATGGATATACTCTACTCTCGTAAAGGCGCGTCGACGACGCGCCCCCGCCAGACCTGACGGCTTGTCCAGACGACTAGTTACACAGAGAAACGTGACTATCGGTGAGTTCCTTTGGCCCAGAATTTGCGCCTCTATAGCGCTAATTCTTGAGGTGAAGCCCTAACGCCTGAAGAAAATTTCTCTGGAGGTTTAAACAATGGCTAATGCAATAGAGCTCATCAAATCCGATCATGGAAAAGTGGAGCAACTCTATCAGAGCTATCAAAACGCTAACGGACAGACTCAGCAAAAGCGGGGTATTGCCCAAGAGATTTGTCATGAGTTGGAAATCCACGCCACGCTTGAGGAGGAGATTTTTTATCCGGCAGTGAAGCGCACCTTAGTCGTGGACGGGTCTGACCTCGTAAAAGAGGCGATCAAAGAACATAACGAAATGAAGCGCGCTATCAGCAAACTCCAAGTGAGTCACTTTGCCGGCCCGGATTGTGATCGTGTATTTCAGGACATGATGAGCGGCGTGCAGCACCATGTTAAAGAAGAAGAAACCAAGATGTTGCCAAAGGCCCAGCAACAGCTCGGCGCTGAAATTAACCGTCTCGGCGCCCAAATGCAACAGCGTAAACAGGAACTCCAGAGCATCCAACCGCGCGCTGGACGGACAGGAAAGGGAAGCAGGGCGCAGCGGATGACGGAGGCTGGGCAAGATACGGGTGAGGCGTCTAGTATTGAACGATCGATTGACGTCAACGTGCCGGTCCGGACTGCTTATAATCAATGGACGCAGTTCGAAGAATTCCCGCATTTTATGGAAGGCGTGCAAGAGGTGCGGCAACTTACTGATACGCAGCTGCACTGGAAGGCGAATATCGGCGGCAAAGTAAAAGAGTGGGATGCGGAGATTACTGAACAGATCCCCGATGAACGCGTGGCGTGGACGAACACCGGCGGTGCGCGTAATGCGGGAGTGGTCACCTTTCATCGCTTAGCCGACAACAAGACGCGCATCATGTTACAACTTGAATATGATCCTGAGGGATTCACGGAAAACGTCGGTGATATGGTTGGCGTGGTCTCGTCGCGAGTCCGCGGGGATCTTAACCGCTTTAAGGAATTTATCGAATCCCGCGGCCACGAAACCGGCGCTTGGCGAGGCGCGGTTGATCAGCCGCATCATTAACACAAGTGACCAACGTCGTCATACTCACTCTCGCGCCCAGGTTCTGCCCGGGCGCGAGAAGAGCGACTTGACCGTGTCGCTAAGGACAAGCGCATAGCGTTGCGTGCAGTCCCATTGGCGCACCCTCCGGAGAGGGGAAGGTCAATATCGAACACCCAGGAGAGAAATATGTATATTTCACGGTTAGCTTTCCATACGGCGCCGGGGAAAACCCACGAAGTCGAACATGGCCTCCTCCAGCTGCGGGAAATGGTAATCAAAGCAGGCGGGACAAAGCCGCGGGTTTCGCGGGCGCATTTTGCTTCGTTAGGCGCCCCCGATGTGATTTTTGAACAGGACGTAACGGACTTGGCGGCTTTGGAAACGCAACTCCAGCGAGTCACAGCCAGTGCAGAATTTCGGCAATGGACCGAAGAGATGTCAGGTCTGTTGACGCAATCGCCGAAGCGGGAAATCTATCAACTTATCGAGTGAGCGCTATGGCCGCTTCTGTTGTTGGGCTTAGGAGGAGCAAAGAGACTCATGCGTTATCTCGCTTTAGCTTGTGACTATGATGGAACACTCGCCACGCATGGAGGCGTGACAGAGGAGACAGTGGCCGCGCTCTATCGAGTTATAGAGTCCGGACGGAAGTTGTTATTAGTGACTGGGCGACAATTGGAGGATTTACTCGCCATCTTTCCCCAAGTGACGCTTTTCGCACGCGTGGTGGCGGAAAACGGAGCCGTGCTCTACGATCCTGCTCGTCGCGAGGAGAAAGTCCTAGCAGCCCCTCCGCCAGAGGAGTTTACTCGGGCCTTGCGTGCTCGCGGCGTGTGGCCCTTGGCTCAGGGGCGCGTCATTGTGGCGACTGAGCATCCTTATGAAATTGCCATCCTCGACACGATTCAGAGTCTGGGTCTCGAATTACAAGTCATTTTTAACAAAGGTTCGGTCATGATATTGCCCTCCGGGGTAAATAAAGCGACGGGTCTTACCGCAGCATTAGAAGACATGGGGTTATCGCCCCATAATGCCGTTGGGGTCGGCGATGCGGAGAATGATCACGCCTTCTTGGGGTTGTGCGAATGTGCGTTCGCGGTCGCGAATGCGCTGCCTATGCTCAAAGAACAAGCCGACGTCGTCACCCAAAGTGAGTGCGGCGCTGGAGTTGAGGAGTTGATTGCCCAACTCGTCAGTACTGACTTGCAGGCTGTGGAATCTCGCTTGACCCGTCACCACATTCTCCTTGGCTCTCGCGTCGACGGTCAAGAAGATTTTCTTCCCCCATACGGCGTGAACCTGCTTCTTGCAGGTTCTTCGGGGGGCGGCAAATCTACTCTTGCAATCGGCCTGTTGGAGCGATTGGCCGAGCGTCGCTATCAATATTGCGTCATTGATCCGGAAGGCGACTACGAAACACTTGAGGAGGCCATCGTACTTGGGAATGCACAACGGAGTCCGACAGTTGAGGAAGTCCTCCAACTGCTGGAATCTGCCCAGAATAACGCCGTCATCAATTTGGTGGGGCTGCCCTTGTCGGAACGTCCCGAATTCTTCCATGCACTGTTCCCGAGACTGCAGGAATTGCGTGCTCGCACCGGCCGGCCGCACTGGGTATTAGTGGATGAAACTCACCATGTGTTAAGCGTGAAGTGGGAGCCTGCCGAAATGGCGCTTTCTCAAAAGCTTACGAACCTGATCTTTATTACCGTGCATCCTCGGGTGCTTGCCCCGGCGGTCCTTACCGCAGTCGATTGTTACATTGCCGTGGGAGAGGCGCCGGAAGAAACATTACGAGAATTTAGCGACGTCATTGGCCAACGTCCTCCGCTCGCACTAGCTCCTTCCGCCGAGCCTGGAGAAATCCTCGTTTGGCGGCGACGACCAGAACAAACACTCTATCGTCTCCGTCCGGCGCCAAGTCGTACGCAACGGAAGCGACATCAGCGCAAGTATGCAGAGGGCGAATTGACGCCGGAGCGCAGCTTCTATTTTCGCGGTCCGGAAGGCAAGCTAAAACTTCGCGCTCAGAATCTTCTCCTGTTTCAACAACTCGCAGAAGGCGTAGATGATGATACGTGGCTTTATCACTTGCAGTGTGGGGACTACTCCCGCTGGTTCCGCGACGCGATCAAGGATGACGCCTTGGCTGAAGAAGCGGAGACTATTGAAAAAACGTCTCAGATAACCCCGCAAGAGAGCCGCGCCCAAATCAAGGCGGCGATCGAAGAACGCTATACGCTGCCAAGCGAAACTTCAGCAGGAAACTAAGTGAGCTACGAGAGCAGATTTCAATATGTTCAACTTGATATCTCAATACATGGGAGGCGCACATGGCGGCCCTGCTCACTCAGTTGCCAGCATGGAATCCAGATTCGGGCCTGTTGAACGTCGTGGTTGACACTCCCAAGGGGCGCCGCAACAAGTACAAATATGATGAGGCGCAGGGGCTGTGGCGGCTCAGCAAAATCCTGCCTTTGGGAGCTTCCTTCCCTTTCGACTTTGGCTTCATTCCTTCGACTCGCGGTGAAGATGGAGACCCCGTGGACGTACTGGTCCTTCTAGACGAGCCCACCTTTCCCGGTTGTGTAGTCCCAGCCCGGCTCATTGGCATTCTCGAAGCAGAGCAGACTCATAAAGGGAAGACTGTCCGCAATGATCGACTCGTTGCTGTGGTCGAGACACCCTATAACCCTCCCGCCTTCCATACTCTGCAAGAGCTGAGCCCTCAGTGTCTCGCTGAGCTTGAGCATTTTTTTATCGCGTACAACCAAATGGAAGGTCGCCAGTTCAAGCCACTAGGTCGCTACGGACCAGAAAAGGCGCAGGCAGTGCTGGAAGCAGCTCTGCTCGATCATGCTCCAGGGCGCGGCGACGCTGGTAAGTCCAAAAGCCGGTCGAAAAAGTGAGGCTCGTTAAGGCCACGGGCTACTCTCGCTCTTCTTTTCGAGAAAGTCACATCGTAAAAGGAGTAAGTCCATATCTGCTCTCCTTTCAAAAGCACCCGCGCCCCAATTCATGCAAAATTGTCCTTCCCTTCACATTCAGTTAACAAAAGCCTGGGCATAATGCGGCCTAGGTTCATTCCCGGATTTATCATTCAGCTCAAAGGATTTTGTCTAAGAAGTAAAAGAGGGGCGCAGCTCGCAAAAATCGGGCTCACTAGGGATAGAGAGGCTATTGCAGGATGCATTTCCCCTTGGTAGGAACTTCCCGCCATCATCTACGTGCGCTTTCCAGAAGAGTCTATTTCCCGAGTGCAGCCGGAGGCGTTTCGCTATGACCACCTGCGCTGTGAACGATCGGACTCTCTCTCCTTGGTCTTTTATTTTGAGTTCGTGACGGGGTTTATATGCACGCTCGTGCTCCACCTTATTCTTATATTGAGAAAATAGAATCGTAATACCTGGGTTCAATGCAGTAAGCCGTGCTCCTCTCATTTTTCGTCATAGGCAAGCACTCTCGGACGACTGCTATTGCGTGCAATGTCCGGTGAAAACATGAAGAGCGCATCTATTCGAGATTCTTTAAGGAGGATTCAATGAAGAATCGGCTGTTATCCGGCCTGGCAGCAATGCTTACGGCCTCTATCTTCTCACTCCCGGTTAATTGTTTTGCGGCAAATACGGTCGTTTTTACCGGCGCAGGCTCCTCGGCCATGTTCAACGCGTTTGCTGTTGCTGCCCACACACTTTCAGGGGCTAACAACAACTACTCGATCAAAGGCAAGGCGACCGTGAATGATGTGCGTCCCTCAGGCACCCCCATTCCACAGACCGGAGGAAATATTTGGGTCGTTTGGGATGGCGCTCCGGCAAATTCACGTACGATTTGGTGCTTTATCGCTGTGGATTCAGTAGTAGGAGTGCGGGCCTATTTCGCTGCCCCTAAAGCCCAATTGGGGGTGGATGCAAGCGTGCAGGTCACACCAGGCGCCAACCTGGTGCCAGGCCTACCCCTGGATGCGGCGGCGTTGCCTGCTGACGTTTTCGCCTCAATCAATAACCAACCTTTCAATGCTGCACTTACCGACATTCGTCCTGAGGATGCCAAGTTCGCGACTGCTCGCGCTTTGGCCGCTCTCACCACGAATCGAAACGGCTTGGGGTATGGACCCGGTCCTGTCGGTTCGGCAATCCATAGCGCAGTCAGCGCGGCGGCAGTTGTTCCTGTCGATTTTAATATTACCGGCACAGATCCTATTACGGGTCAGCCAGTCCCGGCGTACGCTACGTCCAGTGTCGGCGCCGCGCCGGTCGTCGTCTTCGTCAATAAAAGCAATACGGCTCCATTTGGTTTCGGCAGCATCGACGCTGCAGGAAAGCCACGCTTCCAAAATGTTGACCGATTTGTTCTTACAGGGCTTCTGAATGGCTCCTGGTCCCGCACGCGTGATCTCATCCCTAACGGGGGGGGACCCGCTGTTCCTACCACCACATTCCTGCGAGAGCCGCTCTCAGGGACGTATAATACGCTGGAATTCTGCATTCCAAGAAGCGTTGAAGGCGCTTCCTCTCAAGAGATAGGTGTAGATCCAGCAGTTGACAACCCGCTGAATCAGACCTACGTCACCGGAGGGAAAAGGCTGCGGGTGATTGGCACCGGTGAAATGATAAGCACAGTCAATAGTACAACGGATAGTCTGGGGTACGCTTTTTGGAGCTTCCCGAATTTTGATCCTACGAAAGTGGGGAACACAAAGTATCTCACAGTGGACGGTGTGGACCCTCTCCAGAACACCTATCCTAGTACGGGGGCATATCCGACGACCTCCACTATTACCTTCAAGAGCGTAAAGGACGGCAGCTATCCTATTTGGTCCGTGTTGCGCGTCGTGACGACCACTCCTGTGCCTGCGGCGATCTCTCAGTTGATTACGACCGCTAAGGTTTCTTCTCCGACTCCTGACTTTGTGCCTACCTCACAGTTGAGCGTCTTTCGTTCTCACTATACGCAGGCAGGCATCGCCCCGAATAATGGTATCTTCGGTACGGAGCGCGGCGGCGATATGGGTGGAGCAGTTTACACTGTCAATGCTGAATCTGATTACCACGCTACTACTGGAAAGTCACTTGTCAACCACTTACAGTAGTAGTCCTATGAGTTTTCCCTGGACTGACTGCTAACTTGAGAGGTGGGCGAGCGGCTCCGTGCGCCTGTCGTTCACCTCTCTTTCTTAGCTTCCGAATCCTGGTTGTACTCTGCCCCAGGTTCGTCAATATCCTATTTATATTAGTAAATATAGAGTCTCAGGCCCCTCTTATGAGATATCTTCGCTTTTCTCTAGGTTGGACTTTCTCTGTCCGGCGGCTGCTCCGTGTCGGTGCGGTAGCCGTTGCCGGCGTAATCTGCTTGCTCTTTCAACAACCGCTCTGCGCCCAAACCTCCAGCCTTTATGCCAAACGCCATGACGCGGGGCGCGTTGTCGAAGATTGGAGTTCTCCCGCACTTACGAAGGGTCAACTGGTTCCGGTGGAGCCGCTACTTGGCGAGTGTGATGTCTTCCCGGACTTTACCCGCGATATGATGCAACTGCAGTGGCGACCGTTCGATCCCATTCATCTCTACATTATTCGACCGACTGGCGTCGAGAAACCTCCGGTCGTTTTGTATCTTTATAGTTACCCTTCCGACACCGATCGATTCCTGGATACTGAATATTGTCGTCGCGTGACGAGCAAGGGCGTCGCCGCAGTCGGTTTTGTGTCCGCCTTGACTGGGCAGCGGTATCAAATGCGTCCCATGCGTGAATGGTTTGTGAGTGAGCTTCCCGAAGCGCTCGCAAGTTCTGCTCATGACGTGCAACTTATTCTCGATTATCTTGCGACGCGCGGAGACCTTGACCTGAGCCGCGTTGGTATGTTTGGAGAGGGTTCGGGCGCTGCGATCGCCATCCTTGCCGCCGCCGCTGACCCGAGAATTAAAGTTCTTGATTTAATTAATCCGTGGGGAGATTGGAAAGCATGGTTAACGGCCACTTCCCTTGTCCCGGCATCCGAACGCAAGAAATATCTCACGCCCGAGTTTCTTAAGAAGGCGGCTCTACTAGATCCTACTCACTGGTTGTCACACTTGCAGGAGCGGCGCATTCGCTTGCAATTGATCAGGGGAGATCCTACTAATCCAGACGCGAGTCTCTCTCGCGTAATGAAGGCGGCCCCGCGCCAGACCCGAGTCGATCGCTACCCCGATCTTAAAGCTTATTACGAAGCAAATTCTCATGGTAGGGTCTTCGATTGGATTCATGAACAGCTTGGGTCCTATTCCGGCCAGACACCGCCGACAACTATCCGAGTTGAGCCTCAGTCGGAGGAGAGCAGCCGTTCATCAATGGAACAAGTGGGAATATCAAATCTTGAACCTTGAACTGTTGCTGCTCCGATGACACGATGGCATGGCGAGCGCAGCAAAGCACTCTGTGTCTGTCTGTGAGAGTGCTTCGTCTGCAATGTCTCGCCATGGTTTGCTCCAGCCTTCCTGTCTAGATGCCGCCCGGAATGATGAGCGTCGCTTCGCGGGGGTAGGTGCGAGAAAAGATATTCATGAGATCCCCAATAGCCGGCCCGTTTGTCGGG